>CADCUY010000443.1 GCA_902806005.1 uncultured Quadrisphaera sp.
GCCCGCTCGGGCTCGGGCAGGTCGTCGAGCACCTGGTGGCGGACGTCGAGCAGCGAGCCGGGGTAGTCGACGCTGATCGCCGAGATGCGGGGCACGCCGGCGCTGCGCAGGAGCAGCGCCAGGGGCAGTGGCGACTGGTGGAACGAGGTCGAGACGACCGCCTCGTCGGGGGCCAGCGCCCGCACCCGGTCGGTGAGGCCGGCGAGGTCGTCGGCGTCCACGGGCGGCGGGTCGCCGAGGATCCACGGGCACGCCCAGGTCCACACCTCGTCGACGCCCGGCAGCAGCTCCGCGGCCGCGGCACCGGCGGGGCCGGCGAGGAGGACGACCCGGTCGGCGCCGTGCGCGACCGCCCGCACCATCGGCCCCTGCAGGAGGACGTCGCCGGCGTTGTCGAGGCGGGCGACGAGGACGGTGCGCGCGCGGGTCACCACCGGCCGTCCAGGACGACGTCGACGGCCTCCGTGAGGTCGCTCAGCACGCAGGTCGACGCCGCGATCTCCTCGGCCCGCGTCACCGGCGTCGGCACCATGATCCCGACCGCGCCGGCGGCCTCGGCGGCCTCGACGTCGGCGCCGATGTCGCCGATGACCACGCACCGGGCCGGGTCGACGCCGAGCTCGGCGCAGGCCGCCTTCACCATGCCGGGTGCCGGCTTGCGGCAGGTGCAGCCGTCGTCGGGGCCGTGGGGGCAGACCTGCAGCGTGTCGAAGGGGCCGAGCAGCTCCTCGAGCCGGGCCATGCACGCGTCGACCTGCTCGCGGGTGATGATCCCGCGGGCCACGCCGGACTGGTTGCTGACCACCCCGACCTTCACGCCGCGGGCCCGCAGCGCGTCGACCGCCTCGCGCGCCCCGGGCACCGGCTTCACCAGGGCCGGGTCGCCGTTGTAGGGGTAGTCGCGGACGAGGGTGCCGTCCCGGTCGAAGAGCACGAGGTCGGGCAGGCCCTTCCAGGGGCGGACGCCGACGTGCTGCACGACCCCGCGCAGCCAGTGCCACGTCGCCAGCGGCGGGATGGCGGCGCTGGTCGCGAGCATCGTGGTCACTTCGGCGCGGGTGCGCGGCCCGGATGAGATCCGCGCCCACGCGAACTCGGCGGTTCCGGCGAGCCAGCCCGCCGCGGCCAGGGCGGCTGCCCGCGGGCGGCGGGCGACGGCCAGACCGACGGC
>CADCUY010000444.1 GCA_902806005.1 uncultured Quadrisphaera sp.
CCGGCCCACCGTGCCGCCCGGCCGGCCCGGTCCGCCGCCACCGCCGCGGGGCCTGTGGACGGCGCCCGCCCTGTGGACGGCGCGACGCCGCGCCCCTCGGCCCTCGGACCCGCCCCCGGTCCTGAGCGCGCGGTGCCCCGGGTCGTTTCGCCCCCGCGGCCCCGGGTACTGGCCCCAAGATCACCCCGGCCCGACCGAAGGAGCACCTCGTGGACGTGACGTCGCTGACCGACGTCCTGGGCAGCGATGCCCCCAGCACCACCGTGACC
Source organism: uncultured Quadrisphaera sp. (assembly GCA_902806005.1). GTDB lineage: Bacteria > Actinomycetota > Actinomycetes > Actinomycetales > Quadrisphaeraceae > CADCUY01. The sequence continues at coordinate 270 of CADCUY010000444.1, forward strand.
ATCGACGCCACCAACGCCGACGAGGCGGGCGCCCACGAGCGCGAGGTGCGCTGGCAGGACCTGCGCCGCTCGCTGGAGCAGGACGGCGCCCCCGCCGAGGACCTGGCCGCCCTCGACGCCGTGGTGGGCGCCCCCACCGGCGCCGCCGGCCCGGCGACGCGCTTCCTCGCCGCCCGCGGCGGGCAGGTGCTCCTCGACCGCGTCCTCCACGAGGGCACCCGCGACGGCGTGGGGCGGGCCAGCACCGGGCCGGTGGTCGACGTGGTGCCGCTGCTGCGCTACGAGCAGCGCCACGCCCCGGTGGTCGTCGTGCGCGCCGACCGCGGAGGGGCCGACATCGAGGTCGTCACGGCCGCCGGCGGGCCCGCCACCGACAGCACCAGCGTCGACGGCTCCACGCTGCACCTGCACAAGGTGGGATTGGGCGGCTGGGCCGCCCCGCAGTTCCAGCGGCACAGCGAGAACACCTGGGCCACCAACGCCGCCGAGGCCGCGACCGAGGTGCAGCGGCTCGCTCGCGAGGCGGGGGCGGCGGCCGTCGTCGTCGCGGGCGACGTGCACGCCCGCCGCCTGCTGGTGAGCCAGCTGCACCTGCCCGAGGCCGTCGCCGTCGCCGAGGTCGAGGGCGACGCCCGCGCCGACGGCGCCTCGCAGGTGGCCGTCGAGTCCAGCGTCGCCGTGGGCCTGGACGAGCGAGCGGCCCGCACCGAGGACGAGGCCGTCTCGCGCTGGCGCGCCGTCCACGACGACCCCGCGACCGCCTCGCGCTCGACCGACAGCCTCGACGCCACCGTGGCCGCGGTGCGCCAGGGCCAGGTCGAGGAGCTGCTGCTCGTGCCCGCCGCGCTGCGGGAGCGGACCCTGCGGATAGGCCCGGCGCCGACCGACGTGGCCACGACCG
>CADCUY010000445.1 GCA_902806005.1 uncultured Quadrisphaera sp.
AACACAACCGAGACGACCACGACGACGACGACGCCCACCGACGCCCCGATGAGCCCGCCGAGCAGGCCGATGACCACCGACTCGACGACGAACTGGCCGGCGATCTGCCGCTTGGTCGCGCCGAGCGCCCGGCGCAGGCCGATCTCGCCGACGCGCTCCATCACCGACAGCAGCGTGACGTTGGCGATGCCGAGGCCGCCGACGAGCAGGGCCACCGCGCCCAGGGCCAGGAAGGTGGCGTTGAGGTCGGCCTGCACGCTCTCCTGCACCCGCGACTGGGTCGGCGGGCCCTCGACGTCGAAGCCCTCGGGGTTGCCGGGGTCCAGGGCCAGCGGAGCCTGGCGGGCGACCAGCTCGCCGGCGCCGGTCTCGATGCGCACCTGCAGCTCGGCCGGGGCGGCGAGGTCGAAGTCGGCGCGGGCGGTGCCGGCGGGCAGCACCATCGCGTCGAGCAGGTCGGCGCGCCGCTCCGGTCCGGCCAGCACCCCGATCACGGTGTAGGGCACCTCGCCGATGAACACCGAGGGCTGGCGGTCGACGCGGGTGACGCCGAGCCGCTCGGCGGCGCGCTCGCCGACCACGACGACGCGGTCGCCGCGGGCGTCGTGCCCGGCGTCGAAGAAGCGCCCGGTGCGCACCGTGCCGCGGACCGCGCCCAGGACGCCCGGGGACCCGGCGAGCACCGGGGTGGGCACGCCGCCGACCGCCGACGGGTCGTTGACGGGCACCGCGGTGACCGGCGCGCCGCCGGTGTCGACGGTGGTCAGGGTGCCGGCGTCTCGCACCCCGTTCAGGCGCAGCACCCGCTCCTCGGCGTCCCAGGGCAGGCGCCCGGTGGGCCGCTCCTCGCCGCCGGCGGTGCGGGTGGTGCCCGGCTGGACGACCACCTGGGTGGCGGCGACGGCGTCGAAGCGGCGGCCGACCTGCCCCGCGGAGGTCTGCGCGAGGCCCACGGTGACCACCAGGGAGGCGATGCCGAGCACGGTGCCGAGGATGGTCAGCAGCAGCCGGCCGGGGCGGGCCCCGACGCTGTGCGCGCCCTCGGCGAGCAGGTCGCGGAGGTCGAAGCGGTCACCGCGCGGGCCGCGGCGGCCCAGCCGGGCCCGCCGCACGCGCAGCAGGCGCTCCAGGACGGGCCGCGGCGGCCGGGGCGGCGCGGGGGCGGGGGCGCTCACAGCTGCGTCAGGCGGCCGTCGCTGATCCGCACGCGGCGCTGGGCGCGCGCGGAGACGACGGGGTCGTGGGTGATGACGACGAGGGTCAGGCCGTCGGCGTGCAGCTCGTCGAACAGGTCGAGCACCTCCGCGGAGTTCGCGGTGTCGAGGTTGCCGGTGGGCTCGTCGGCCAGCAGCAGCCCCCGCCCGTCGAGGCTGCTGGCGACGACCGCGCGGGCGACGGCCACGCGCTGGCGCTCGCCCCCGGAGAGGGTGGTGGGCAGGGCGTGCACCCGGTGGTCCAGGTGCACCCGACCCAGCGCGGTGCGCGCCCGCTCCACCCGCTGCGCCCGCGGCACCCCGCTGTAGAGCGTGGCGAGCAGCACGTTGTCGAGGACGGTGCGGTGCGGCAGCAGGTGGAACTGCTGGAAGACGAAGCCGATGTGCCCGCCGCGCAGGGCGGCCCGCCGGGCCTCGGGCAGGGTGGACGTGGGCGTGCCGTCGAGCAGGTAGTCGCCCCCGGTGGGCCGGTCGAGCAGGCCCAGGACGTGCAGCAGCGTCGACTTGCCCGACCCCGAGGGCCCGATGACCGAGACGTACTCCCCCGCGCCCACGGTGAGGTCGACGCCCTCCAGCGCGACCACGGGCGGGTTGCCGGGGTAGGTGCGCGAGAGGTCGACCAGCTGGACGACGGGCGCCCGCTCGCCGGAGCGGGCGGTCGGCTCGGCGGGCGGCGCGGGCCCGACCTGCACCGCGTCGACCGCGGTGGTCGCGCTCACCGGCCGACGACCACGAGGTCGCCCGCCTCGAGGTCGCCGTCGGCGATCTCGGCGTAGCCCTCGGCCGACAGGCCGGTGGTGACCTCGACCAGCTCGGTCTCCTCCCCGCGGGCCACCTCCACGCGGGTCTCCCCGCCGGGGCCCGCGGTCAGCGCGGCCACAGGCACCGCCAGCACCTCGCCGCCGGTGGACTCCACGGGCACCGACAGGCGCACGTTGGTGCCCTGCAGCCCGGTCAGCTGGGCGTCGGTGAGGGCGTCGGGCCGGAACGTCACGGTCATCCGCCCCGCGGAGCCGGGCTCGTCGTCGCCGCCGCCGCCGTCCTCGCCGTCCCCACCGCCGGCGCCGTCACCGCCGCCGGGGGCGGCCGCCTCCACGGCGGTCACGGTCGCGGTGACCTCGGTGTCGTCGGGGGCGGGGAACGTCGCCGTCGTGCCCACGGCCAGCAGCGCGGCGTCCGCGGGCGAGGCCGAGGCCACCACCTCCAGCTCGGCCCCGGAGACCTGCATCACGGCGCCGTCGACCACCGACCCGCGCTGCACCGACACCTGGTCGACGCGGCGGGGCAGCGACGAGAGGTAGACGACCTCGCTGGCGGGCAGCACGGTCAGCACCGCCTCCCGGGCCGAGGCGAGGTTCCGCTCCGCGTCGGAGAGCTGCGCCTCGGCGCTGGTGACCGCCGCCGCCTGCTCGGTGGTGGGGGGCACGGCCAGGGCGGCCTCCCGCTGCGCCCGCGCCAGGGCGAGGCCGTCGGTGGCCTCGGCCACCGCCATCGGGTCACCGCTGGCCTGGGCGGCGCCGAGGGCGCGCTCGGCGGCGCGCACCAGGTTGTCCTGCTCCATCCGCGCCGCCTTCGACGGCCCGGCCTTCGCCGCCGCCAGGGCCGCCCTCGCCGTGGTCACCCCGGCCCGGGCCGCCGCGACCTCGCGCTCGGCGCCCGTCACCGCCTCGGCCGCCCCCTCCTCGGGAGCCGGCGCCGGGTACCCGACCCGGGCGTACAGCGCGGCGACGCCCGCGGCGACCTCCGCGTCGTAGACGTCGCGGTCCGGGGAGCCGGTGGCGATGCCGAGCGCCCACAGCGCCTGCTTCAGCTGCACGACGTCCGGGCCGGCGCTGCCCGGGCGCAGCGTGCGGTAGACCGGCAGCTCCCCCGGCAGCACGACGAGCGGCCGGCCGGTGACCTCCAGGGCCACCGACGCGGCGTCCAGCGCCGTGCCGACGGCGGGGACGCCGCCGGTGACCACGGCCGGCCCCTCGCGGTCGCCGGGCTCCACGGTGATCGGCTTCGGGTCGTCGTAGCGGGCGTCGCCGCGCAGGGTGACGTCGTTGGAGATCACCCGGGTCTCCACGGGCACGGTGATCGGGCCGGCGTCGGGCGGTGCGGCGCGCTCGGCGGCCTCGGCCGGGGAGACCACGAACCGGCCGAGCACCAGACCGAGGAGCAGGGTGGCCAGCGCCACCGCGGCGACCAGGGCGAGGGTGCGGTTGCCCGAGCTGCGGCGCCACCACGCGGGGGCTGCCACCTCCTGGTCGGGCGGGGCGGCGCTCACGACCCCTGGCCGTGCGCGGCGACGAGGGCCTCCAGCTCGGCCTCGTGGGTGTCGACGAAGTCCTGCTCGAGGGCGAAGCGGATCTCCTGCTCCTGCGCTCGGTAGTCGACCTCCTCGCGGCAGCGGGCGTCGGCGACCGCGGTCTCCAGCTCCTGCTCCTCCAGCTCGGCCAGCACCGCCGGGTCGGGCTCGACGTACTCGCCCTCGGCCCCGCCCGACTCGTAGAGGCTGTTCTGCTCCTCGTAGATGCTCTCCGCCGCCTCCGGCTGGCGGGTGAAGCCGGTGAACCCGGCATCGGCCATGCACGCCGCCCACTCCGCGTCCAGCGCCACCATCGCCGGGTCGGCCGCGGCGTCCTCGTACAGGCCCTCCATCTCCTCCATCAGGGAGGCGAAGGCCGGGTCCTCGTAGGCCTGCTCGCCCGTCACCTCGTGGTCGGCGGCCCCGTAGCAGCCGGCGGTGGTCCAGTCGTACTGGACCTCCTCCTCGGGCGCGTCCTCGTCGAACTCCACCTGCGGGCCGTGCAGCGCCTCGTAGTAGGCCGTCGTCTCGGACTCGGACATCGTCGAGAGGTAGTCCTCGTTCGGGTCGACGTACTCCTCCATCGGCTCCTCGAGCTGCTGGTCCTCCTCGTCGTAGGTGAAGACGCCGTAGCCCTCGGTGGCCGCGTACTCCTCGGAGTCCCAGTCGACGACGGGCGCGTCCTCGCCCTCCTCCATGGCGTACGACCCGTCGGTGGCGGGGTCCATGGGGATGTACTCGAAGCCCTGCTCCTGCATGCAGGTCGCGACCAGGGCCTCGCGCTCGCGGGTCTGGGCGTCCATCTCCTCCTGCGAGGGGCTGGCGTAGAGCTGCTCGTAGAACTCCCCCAGCGGCCCGACCTCCTCGCCGGCGGGTGTGGCGGCGTCCGCGGCCCGCTCCGAGGAGCAGCCGGCGAGCAGCAGCAGGCCGCAGCCGGCGGCGGCCAGGCGGACGGCCAGGGCGGTGGTGGGACGGGCGGCGCGCATGGGGGTCCCCTTCCTCCCGTCGTCGGGAGGACTGTGCAGCCCGTCGGGTCGACCGCTGCTCGGTGCTGCCGAGGCTAGGGCGGCGAGGGAGCGCGCGGCCATCGTCCGGGAGGATGATCCGGACGGGTCGCGGGTCGTCCGCAGGTGCCCCCGGTGGTCGGGGTGCGCGGCGCTGTGGCGGCCCGGGTCGAGCCTGCGGGAACCCCTCCAGGTCCACACCCGACCCGGGCCTGCAGGGAGTACGCCGGGATCGGGCCGGGCGTTCACGGCCTGGGGAAGATGGGCTCCCACACTTGGACTCGAACCAAGAACCTGCCGGTTAACAGCCGGCTGCTCTGCCAATTGAGCTATGTGGGACCGCTCGCCGCCTCACCGCTCCCCGCTCGCGCGGAGGGCCGCTCAGACGTGCTCGGCGGGTCCGACGCTACCAGCCCGAGAGGCGCCGGGGTGAGCGGACGCCCCACGCCCGACCTGTTCCACCGCGGCGCCGAACAGCCGAGGCGCGGACGCCGCCAGCGGCACCACCAGCGACCGTCCGAGCCTGGGCCGGGTGGCGCCGACGA
>CADCUY010000446.1 GCA_902806005.1 uncultured Quadrisphaera sp.
GGGCGGCAGGGCCGCCAGCAGGGCGTGCGTGGTGGTGAGCCGGCGCGCCCGGGCGGTCCGCTGCCCGGGCACGGGGGCCGGAGCTGCGCTCACGCCGGGCACGGTAGGGGCGCGGGGGCCGCAGCGGGGGGAGGCGGCGCCGATCCGCGCTGCCGCCCCTGCCGCCGTCGTGCGCGGCGGGGTGCCGGGTGCCACCCTGACCGTCCGCCGCCGACCGCAGGAGGGGCCCCGTGCGCGCCGCGCTGGTCATCACCGACGAGGACTTCTACGAGCCCACCGGCTACGCGCAGGCCTGGGTGCGCGCGCTGGAGGCCGAGGGGTGCGAGGTCGAGCGCCTCGCCCGCGTGCCGCGCGACTGGGGCGCCACCGGCCCGCCCGCCGGCCGCTACGACCTGGCCCTGGCCCACGTGCTCGTCGAGGAGGTGGCCGCCTTCGGGGCCACGCTGCAGGTGGCCGCGGTGCTCGAGGGCAGCGGCGTGCCCCTGGTCAACCCCGTCGCCGCGCTCGTCGCCTCGGCGGACAAGCTCGTCACCCACGCGGTCTGGGCCGCCCACGGGGTGCCCCAGCCGGCCGCCTGGGACCTCGCCGGGCTCGACGCCTGGCCCGTGCCGGAGGGCCCGATGGTGATCAAGCCGTCGCTGGGCGACGGCGCGCGGCACATCGAGCTGGTGCCCGACCTGGACGCCGCCCGCGCCGTCGAGCGGTCGTGGCGGGCCGACGAGGCCGCCGGCGGCGAGCGCCGCGGGGCGGCGCTGCTCCAGGAGTGGGTGCGCGAGCCGGCGTGCGTGCGCTTGTTCGCCACCCCGCACCGCACGTCGCTCGCGCACGAGAAGTCCCGCGCCGAGGGCGCGCTGGTCACCCACGGCACCGTGTACCCGCGCGTGTACCCGCCGCCGCCGGCGATGGCGGACCTCGCCCAGCGGATGGTGGCCGCCCTCGGGGGCGGGCTGATGGGCGTCGACGTGCTGGTCGAGCCCGGCGGCCGGCTCCTGGCGCTGGAGGCCAACGCCCCGTTCGGCTTCGACGTCACCGACCCCGAGCAGGGCCGGTGGGTGGCGCGGGCGGCGCTGGACGCGGTGCGCGCCCGGTCGGCGGCGGCAGCGCGGTGACGTCGCTCGACGAGGCGCTGGCGCCGGACGGGGGCGACCGCCCGCA
>CADCUY010000447.1 GCA_902806005.1 uncultured Quadrisphaera sp.
CCTCGGCGCCCGCGACGCCGACGGCCAGCCCGCCGGGCAGCACGCGTGAGCGCCGCCGGCGGAGCGGCTCAGGGCGTGGACGGCCACGTCTCGGGGTTCGCCTGCCTCGTGGGGCGGCCCAACACGGGCAAGTCGACGCTGACCAACGCCCTGGTCGGCGAGAAGGTCGCCATCACCTCCTCGCGCCCCCAGACCACCCGGCACACCGTGCGCGGCATCGTGCACCGGCCGGGCTCGCAGCTGGTGCTGGTCGACACCCCGGGCCTGCACCGGCCCCGCACCCTGCTCGGCCAGCGCCTGAACGACCAGGTGCTCGCCGCGCTCGCGGAGGTCGACGTCATCGGGGTGTGCCTGCCCGCCGACGAGCGCACCGGGCCGGGCGACCGGTGGATCGTCGACCAGGTCGCGCAGGTGCGGCGCACCCCGGCGGTGGCGCTGGTGACCAAGACCGACCGCGTGGCCTCGAAGGAGGACGTCGCCCGGCGGCTGCTCGACGTCGTGGCCCTCGGCGAGGCGGCGGGCCGCCCGTTCGCCGACGTCGTGCCCGTCTCCGCGGTCGCGGGGGAGCAGGTCGACGTCGTCGCCGACGTCCTCGCCGGGCACCTGCCGCCCGGCCCGCCGCTGTACCCGGCGGGCGAGCTGACCGACGAGCCGGAGGCCGTGATGGTCGCCGAGCTGGTGCGCGAGGCGGCGCTGGAGGGCGTGCGCGACGAGCTGCCGCACTCCCTGGCGGTGGTGGTGGAGGAGATGGCGCCCCGCCTGGACGCCGCCGGCCAGCCGCGCGCCGACGGCATGCTCGACGTGCACGCCTGGCTCTACGTGGAGCGGGAGAGCCAGAAGGGCATCGTCATCGGGAGGGGCGGCTCGCGGCTCAAGGAGGTCGGCACCACCGCGCGGGCGGGCATCGAGGCGCTGCTGGGGGTGCGGGTGCACCTGGACCTGCGGGTCAAGGTGGCCAAGGACTGGCAGCGCGACCCCAAGCAGCTGGCCAAGCTCGGCTTCTGACCCGTCCCTCCCGGAGGGCCGCACCGGCGCGCGGTGCGGCCCCCCGAGGGGTGGTGCGGCCGCTCAGGCGGCCGCGTCGTCCTGGTGCCCGGGCGCGCCCTGGGCCGTGCCGGGCGACTTGCCGGGGTTGCGCACCCCGTTGATCGCCGCGGTGTCGTACGCGTAGGTGATCACGGCGTGGGCGATGGCGTCGCTGTTGGTGTCCAGCGCCACCGTGCTGACGTTGCCCACCAGGTCGCGCAGCTGCCCGTACACGGCCGGGTCGAGGCCCTCGCCGGTCAGGGTGTCGCACGCGGAGTGGTAGCACGGGTCGTAGGCCGCGCCCGCGACGCCGCCGAAGCGGGCGGCCTCGGCAGCGGTCTTCACGCCCTCGGCGCCGGTGAACAGCCCGCCGGCCGGGACGCCGTTGTTGATGAAGGCCTGGTAGTCGCTGCGCCCGGAGAACTCGGTGTCCTGGAAGGTCAGCCCCTTCGCGGTGAAGTGCGCGTTGAACAGGTCCTCGATCTGCGCGGACCCCTCGGGCACGGCCACCCCGGGCGTCGGGGTGGTCTCGTTGCCGTCGTAGACGCCGCGGATGAAGTTCGGCGACCCGACCATGTCGAAGTTCAGGTACAGCGCGACGTCGGCCAGCTCCTCCTCGGTGAGCGACTCGACGTACTCGGTGCTGCCGATCAGCCCCAGCTCCTCGGCGCTCCACCACGCGAAGCGCACCTTGTTGCCGGTCTTGACCTTCGCCATCTGCAGCGCGGTCTCGAGGATCGCCGCGGAGCCGGTGCCGTTGTCGTTGATGCCCGGGCCCTCGGTCACCGAGTCCAGGTGAGCGCCGGCCATCACGACGTTGTCGGTGCGGCCCGTGCGGGTCTCGGCGATGACGTTGCTGCTGGTGCGCACCTCGCTGACGGCGTCGACGGCGACGCGCACGGTGCTCGGTGCGGCGGCGAGCTCGGCGCCGATCGCGTAGGTGGTGCCGACCACCGGGATGCCCACCGGCGCCCCCAGGGTGCCCTGCAGCAGGCCGTCGCGGCCCGGCTGCCCCTCGTTGAAGATCACCACGGCGCTGGCGCCGGCCGCCTCGGCGTTGGCCGCCTTGGTGCCGAACGGGCAGGTGCCGCGCTGGACCAGGGCGACGTTCCCCGCGGGGAACCCGGCGAAGTCGGCGGCCTCGCAGCCGGAGGTGTTGCCGCTGGGCGTCGGGCCCGGGGGGATCCGCAGGTCGACCGCGGTGACCGCGGCGGTGACGTCGCCGGCCCCGGAGTAGGTCATCGTCGCGAAGTCGGTGCCCGCCGCGTAGGTGGCGGGCGAGGGGCTGGTGCGCGCGAGCTGCGCCTCGCCGGTCTCCTCGAAGTACGGGAACTCGAACTCCTGCAGCTCGACGGCGTAGCCCGCGGCGCGCAGCTTCCCGGCGACGTAGTCGGCGCTGGCGTCGTAGCCGGGGCTGCCCGCGGCGCGGTTCCCGCCGTTGGCGTCGGAGATGGCCTGGAAGGCCCGCAGGTGCTGCAGGACGCCCTCGGTGGTGACGGCCCGCTGCAGCTTCTCGCTGGAGTTGTTGTTCGGGTCGGCGAGGGCGGGCGAGGCGCCGGCCAGCGCCACGGGGGCGGCGAGCGCGCCCGCGGCGAGGACGGTGGTGAGGCGGCGGGATCGGGTCATGCGGAGGGGTCTCCCTGTGCGGTCGGCGGTGGTGCGGCTCGCCCCCGCGGTCGAGGACGAGACGCACGACGGTAATCGCTTGGTGACGATCTGTTCCGGTTTCGGGGCGTCCTGACGCGCCCGCGGGTGGCGGCTCACGGTGCCGCGGGAGCCTCCCGACCCAGGGGCGCGCCGCTCGGCGACCGCGGGCCGGCGGCTGCGCTAGCCTGACCGCGTGCTGGCGGCCCGCCTCCTCCTCGGCCGCCGCGACGAGGTCTCGCAGCCCTAGGTCGGCTCCCTCGTCGCGGTGTCGCTCGCTGCTGGCCGCTCCAGTCCCTCGACACCCCTGAGGACCGCCATGCGCAACGCCCAGCGCCCGTCGTCGATGCCGACCCACCGCTACCGCCCGTACGTCGAGACCTTCTCCGTCGACCTGCCCGACCGCACCTGGCCCACCCGCTCGGTCAGCTCGCTGACGCAGGCGCCCCGCTGGTGCGCGGTCGACCTGCGCGACGGCAACCAGGCGCTGATCGACCCGATGAGCCCCGACCGCAAGCTGCGGATGTTCCAGCTGCTGGTCTCGATGGGCTACAAGGAGATCGAGGTCGGCTTCCCCTCCGCCTCGCAGACCGACTTCGACTTCGTCCGCCAGCTGGTCGAGGGCGACATGGTGCCCGACGACGTGGTGATCCAGGTGCTCACCCAGAGCCGTGCCCACCTGATCGAGCGCACCTACGAGTCCCTGCGCGGCGCGAAGCAGGCGATCGTGCACCTGTACAACTCGACCTCGGTGCTGCAGCGCGACGTCGTCTTCGGGCTCGACCGCGACGGCATCGTCGACCTGGCCCTGGACGGCGCGCGGCTGTGCCGCAAGCTCGAGCAGACCGTGCCGGGCACCGACGTCTACTACGAGTACTCCCCGGAGTCCTTCACCGGCACCGAGCTGGGGTTCGCCGCCCGGATCTGCAACGAGGTGCTCGAGGTCTTCGAGCCCAGCCCCGACCGCAAGGCGATCGTGAACCTGCCCGCCACGGTGGAGATGGCCACCCCCAACGTCTACGCCGACGCCATCGAGTGGATGGGCCGGAACCTGGCGCACCGCGAGGACGTGCTCGTCTCGCTGCACCCGCACAACGACCGGGGCACCGCGGTGGCCGCGGCCGAGCTGGGCCTGCTCGCCGGGGCCGACCGCGTGGAGGGCTGCCTGTTCGGCAACGGCGAGCGCACCGGCAACGTCGACCTGGTGACCCTGGCCCTGAACCTCTTCACCCAGGGCGTCGACCCGCAGGTCGACCTCTCGGACATCGACGGCGTGCGGCGCACCGTGGAGCACTGCAACCAGATCGACGTGCACGAGCGCCACCCCTACGGCGGCGACCTGGTCTACACCGCGTTCTCCGGCTCGCACCAGGACGCGATCAAGAAGGGCCTGGACGCGATGGCCGCGCGCGCCGCGTCGGCCGGCGCCGCGGTGGGCGACCTGGAGTGGGCCGTGCCGTACCTGCCGGTCGACCCGCGCGACGTCGGGCGCAGCTACGAGGCCGTGATCCGGGTCAACAGCCAGTCGGGCAAGGGCGGCGTGGCGTACCTGATGCGCACCGAGCACCACCTCGACCTGCCCCGGCGGCTGCAGATCGACTTCAGCGGCGTGGTGCAGGCGCGCACCGAGGACGCCGGCGGCGAGGTGACCGCGGGGCAGATGTGGGACGCCTTCGTCGACGAGTACCTGCCCTCCGCCGAGGTGACCGGCGACCCGGCGCGGGCCTGGGGCCGGTTCGCGCTGCGCGGGCTGCGGTCGAGCTCGGTGGTCGAGGGCGAGGACGCCCTCTCGGTCGACCTCGTCGTCGACGGCGCCGAGGTGACCGTGGACGGCGCGGGCAACGGCCCGGTGGCGGCCTTCGTCGACGTCCTCGGGCGGCTGGGGGTGGACGTCGCGGTGCTCGACTACGCCGAGCACGCCCTCGGCGCGGGCGGCGACGCGCGGGCGGCCGCCTACGTCGAGTGCGTGGTCGGCGAGCGGTCGCTGTGGGGGGTGGGCATCGACGCGAACATCGTCGTGGCCTCGCTCAAGGCGGTCGTCTCCGCGGTCAACCGCGCGCAGCGGGTCGCGCCGTGAGCGCCGGCGGGGTGGCGCCGCGGGGCCCGTCCAGCCCCCTCGACGCGGTCGTGACCGCGGTGGCCACGGTGGTCTGGTACGCCCTGCCCGACCACGTGGCGCCGCGGCAGCGGCGCGTGCTGGTCAAGGTCGGCATCATCGGCGCCCTGGCCGGGTGGAGCGCGGTCACCGCCCCGTCGTCCTCCGCGCCGACCGCCCGCACCACCGCCCGCGCGGCGCGCGCGGCGGCGCTCGGCGAGCGCGAGCCCTCCCGGGCCGAGGCGTGGCGG
>CADCUY010000448.1 GCA_902806005.1 uncultured Quadrisphaera sp.
CCCGCTGCAGCGCACCACGACGGTGCGCCGGTGCCGGGCGGCCCAGCGCCACCACGCCCGGCACCACGGACCCGGTGCCACGACCGCGAGGACCCCTGTGACCCGTCTGCCCTCCGCGCTGCACGGTCGTCGGACCGTGCTCCGCCACGCCCTCGCCACGGCCCTCGTCGGGGCGACGGCCACCCGCCCCGGCACCGCCGACCCGGTCGTCCCGGCCCGCGCGCTGCCCTCCCGGGTGATCGACCTGTCGCGGTGGCGCCTGCAGGTCCCGGTCGACACCGACCGCTCCGGCGAGGTCGACACCTACGCGCCGGAGGAGCTGCGGACCTTCAGCCACCCGCGCTACTTCACCACCACCGACTCCGGCAGCGCCGTGATCTTCAGCGCCCCGGTCGACGGGGTGACCACCAGGAACAGCCACTACCCCCGCACGGAGCTGCGCGAGCTCGACGGGGACGACCTGGCCTCCTGGCCGACGACCTCGGGCGTGCACGAGATGCGGGTGAGGCAGGCGGTCACCCGGCTGCCCGCGGTCAAGCCCGACCTCATCGCCACCCAGGTCCACGACGGGGACTCCGACCTCGTCGCGGTGCGGCTGCGCGGGGAGGAGCTGGCGCTCACCTGCGACCGCGGTGAGCGCGAGGTCGTCCTCGACCCGCACTACCGGCTCGGGACGTTCTTCACCGTCGGCTACCGGCTGGCGGAGGGCCGCTGCGTCATGACGTACCAGGGCGCGGAGGTCGCCGACCTCGCCGCCGAGGCCGACAGCTGCTACTTCAAGGCCGGCGCCTACGTGCTCTCCAACCCCGACCGGGGCGACCACCCGCGGCAGCGCGGTGAGGTGCGGGTGAAGGCGCTGACGGTGCGGCACCACGACGGGCGTCGGTAGGGTTCCGGCGCCCGGCCGGCCACGGCGGCCGCCGTGCAGGCGTGGTGCGCTGCCGCCGCCCAGCAGCGCGGGACCCCCGGAGGACCAGTGCCCCACGACGACCCCCGCCCCACCGTCCCGCAGCCCCCGGTCCCGCCCGCCGCCGCGCTCGACGCCGAGGCCCACCGCCTGCTCGACTTCGCCCGCGCCGCCGCCCTGCCCACCGGCGGCTTCGGCCACCTCTCCGCCACCGGAGAGGTGCTGCCCGACCGGCCCGTGGAGCTGTGGGTCACCACGCGGATGACCTACTCCTTCGCCCTCGGCGCCCTGCTCGGCCGGGCCGGGGACGCCGCTCTGGTCGACCACGGGCTCGCGGCCCTCGACGGCCCGCTGCGCGACGACGTCCACGGCGGGTGGTTCGCCTCGGTCGACACCGGCGGCCGCCCCGTCGACGACGCCAAGGCCTCCTACCCGCACGCCTTCGTCGTCCTCGCCACCGCCGCCGCCTCGCTGGCGGGCCGGGACGGCGCCACCGCGCTGCTGCACGAGGCGCTCGGCGTCGTCGAGGAGCACCTGTGGGAGGAGGGGCCGGGGATGGTCGTGGAGTCCGCCTCCCGCGACTTCACCGCGCTGGAGGACTACCGCGGCGTCAACGCCAACATGCACGCCGTCGAGGCGTTCCTCACCGCCGCCGACGCCCTGGCGGCGGCGGGCGACCGGCAGGCCGAGGAGCGGTGGCGCTCGCGGGCCGGGCGGATCGTCGACCGCGCCGTGCACGGCTACGCCCGCGAGGCCGGCTGGCGGCTGCCCGAGCACTTCGACGGCGCGTGGTCGCCGCTGCCCGCGTACAACGACGACGACCGCGCGCACCCCTTCCGCCCCTACGGCGTGACGCCCGGCCACCTGCTCGAGTGGTCGCGGCTGGCGCTGCACCTGCGCGCCGCCGAGCGGGCGGGCGCCCCGGGCACCGCCGCTGCCGGGCGGGGGCGGCCGTGGCTGCTGGACGACGCCCGCGCCCTGTACGACCGGGCGGTCGCCGACGGGTGGGTCGACGAGGGCGAGGGGGAGGTCGCCGGCTTCGTCTACACCACCGGCCACGACGGCGCGGTGAGCGTGCCGGCCCGCATGCACTGGGTGCTCACCGAGGCGCTGGGGGCCGCCGCGGCCCTGTTCCAGGCCACGGGGGAGCAGCGCTACGCCGACGACCACGCCCGGTGGTGGGCTCTGGCCGAGCGGGTGTTCGTCGACCGGGAGGGCGGCTCCTGGCACCACGAGCTGGACCCCTCCGGCCGCCCCGCCACCGGCACCTGGGCCGGCAAGCCCGACGTCTACCACGCCCTCCAGGCCACGCTGGTGCCCCGGCTGCCGCTGGCCCCGACCTTCGCGGCCGCGTTGGCCGGGTGAGAGCCTCCGCCCTCCGTGGGCTCGAGGTCAGGGCGAGTAGCGGTCGACGTCGATGCTCCAGTCGTCGGCCGCCTCGAGGGCGGAGCGCACGACCCTTCCGCCGAACGCAGGCAGATCGGCGTCCGGCAGGTCCTCGTCGGTGATGATCAGGTCGACGTCGTCGGTCCCGACGACGAAGCCGACCCCTCGCACCCCGAAGCGGTCACTGGTGGCGAGCACACAACGACGAGCTGACGACTCGAGCATCGCTCGGTAGGTCGCCACGTGCCAGGTGGACGAGGTCGTCACGCCGGCGTAGGGGTGCACGCCGTCGACCTCGAGGAAGGCCCAGTCGGCCCGCTGGTCGCGGAGGAACGCCACGGTGTGGTGACCCGACGTGACGGCTGAGGCCGGAGCATCGCGCAGCTCACCGCCGGCGGCCAGGACGTGGATGCCGCTGTGCTGGCTGAGGAGCTCCGCGGCTCGCAGGTCGTTGGTGATGACCGTGAGGTCAGACACGGTCATCAGCGTGGAGACGAAGCGGTCAGTCGCCCCGCCGAACCCGATCATGATCGACTGGCCGTCCTCGACGAAGGTGCGCGCCGTGCTGGCCACCGCGAGGTTGGCCCGGCGCTGGGCGTACTGGCCGGGCTTGCCCGAGCTGCTCTGCGAGAGGCGCACCCCGCCGTGGATGCGCTCCACCTGGCCCGTCCGCGACAGCTGCTGCAGGTCGCGGCGGATCGTCGAGCCGTCGACGCCGAGGGAGGCCGCCAGCTCCTTGACCTCGATGTGGCCGCCCAACCGCAGCTGGCTCAGGATCCGGCCCTGGCGCGCTGACAGGGCCACGCCACCATCTCCCTCCAGATCCGAGCGGTCCCCCGCAGCGTGCAGCCTCGCACGAACCTGTGTCATCGACTGCTCTCGGCCACCATCAGCAGGGTCTTTTGATAACGATCACATAACGATCGCCATCAGGGCTTGGTGGCGGTCGGCGCTCTACCCATGCTTCCCCTCACGGATGCACGAATCTGTGCAGGCGCTCGCTCGATGTCGAGCAGGCTCCACCCCCCCGGCCACGCTCGTTCGAAGGAGAACGTCCATGCCCCAGCACCTGTCGGCGACCCTGGTCACCGGTGTCCTCGCTCTCACCCTCACCGCCTGCGGGACGGTCGGCAGCTCCTCCGGCGGCGGGGATCCGGCGGGGGCGGAGGGGTCCTCCGGCGAGTACGTCAACGTCGTCAAGCTGACCGGCATCGCGTGGTTCGACCGGATGGAGACCGGCGTCGACGCGTTCACCGAGCAGACAGGGCTCGCGGCCTCCCAGACCGGACCCGCCACCGCCGACACCGAGCTGCAGGTGGGCGTCATCCAGGGCTTGATCGCCCAGCGACCGGAGGCTCTCGGCGTCGTCCCGCTGGACCCCGGTGCCGTCGAGAACGTGATCCAGCAGGCCAAGGACGCGGGGATCGTCGTCGTCACGCACGAGGCGCCCACCATCCAGAACGCCGACGCCGACATCGAGGCCTTCGACAACGCCGACTACGGCACGAAGATCATGGCTGGACTGGCCGAGTGCATGGGTGGCGAGGGCGAGTACGTGCAGTTCGTGGGCTCGTTGACCTCCGAGACCCACATGGCGTGGGCCGAGGCGGGGCTCGCCGCCCAGCAGGCCGAGCACCCGGGCATGACCCGCGTCAGCGACCCGGTGGAGAGCGACGACAACGCGGACACCGCCTACGAGAAGACCAAGCAGCTGCTGCAGGCGAACCCCGCCCTGCGCGGCTTCTTCGGCGACTCCTCCCAGGACGTGCCGGGGATCGGGCGCGCCATCGCCGAGGCGGGCCTGCAGGACGACACCTGCGTCTACGGCACGGGGGTGCCCAGCGAGACGCGCGAGCTCGTGGCGGACGGCTCCGTCGATGGCATCTACCTCTGGGACCCGGCTCTGGCGGGGCAGGCCGTGCTCTCCGCAGCGCAGATCATCGCCGAGGGCGGCGAGCTGAGCACCGGTACCGACCTCGGGGTCGAGGGCTACGGGTCGCTGGTGCAGTCACCGGACAACCCGAAGACCTTCCTCGGTGACGCCGCCCTGGCCCTGACCGCTGAGACGATCGACGACTACGACTTCTGAGCCGGCCACCGACGGTCGCACGACGAGCAGGAGGAGCCAGGACCATGGCTGACGTGATGGCGGGCACGACCGCTGGGACGGCCTCGGAGCCGACCGCGCCGGTGGTGGCCGCGCGTTCGCTCACCAAGGCCTTCGGCGGCGTGCTCGCCCTGGACGCCGCCAGCACAGCATTCTCCGCCGGCGAGGTGCACTGCCTCGCCGGTGAGAACGGATGCGGCAAGTCGACCCTGATCAAGATCCTCAGCGGGGTCCACCCGCCGACCTCGGGAACGATCGAGGTCGGCGGCAGCTCCTACGGGCACCTGGCGCCGCGGCAGGCGCTGGACCTGGGGATCGAGGTGATCTACCAGGACTTCTCCCTCCTGCCCAACCTGACCGCCGCCGAGAACATCGCCCTGCCGTCGTTCCTCACGCACCGGCGCAGGTTCGTCGCGCGAGCCGCGGTGGACGCCATCGCCGAGCAGGCCGTCGCCCGGTTGGGCGTCGACCTCGACCTCCGCACCCCCGTCGGCGACCTCACGGTGGCCGACCGGCAGCTCTGCGCCATCGCTCGCGCCCTCGCGCACGACACCCGCTTCCTGGCGATGGACGAGCCGACCACCACCCTGACCTGGCGCGAGGTCGATGCGCTCTTCGACGCCGTCCGCCGGCTGCGCGACGACGGTGTGGCCATCGCCTTCATCAGCCACAAGCTGCAGGAGGTGTTCAGCATCGCCGACCGGGTCAGCATCATGCGGAACGGGCGCATCGTCGCCACCGGCCGCCCGGAGGAGTACACCCACAGCAGCCTGACCGAGAGCATGACCGGCCGGGCGACCAGCGCGCTCGCCCGCGAGACGCCCACCTGGCGGGACAAGCCGCCAGCGCTGGAGGTCCGCGGGCTCGAGCGGCTGCCGCTCTTCACCGGCGTCGACCTCGCCGTCGGCCAGGGGGAGATCGTCGGTCTGGCGGGGCTGCTCGGCTCCGGACGCACCGAGATCGCCGAAGCGCTCGCCGGCGTCCTGCCCGCCACCTCGGGCACCGTGCTGGTGCGGGGCCGGCCGACGCGGATCCGCACGGTCACCGACGCCGTCGAGGCCGGCATCGGGTACGTGCCCGAGGACCGGCTGACCCAGGGGCTGTTCCTCGACCAGCCGATCGGCGACAACGTGCTGGCCACCGGGATCGGGTCCTTCGCCCGGTTCTCGGTGACCCGGCCGCAGCGGATGGCCCGTGCGGCGGCCGGCATCGTGCACAGCCTCCGGATCAAGGCCGCGTCGCTCCAGGACTCGATCCGCACGCTCTCCGGCGGCAACGCGCAACGCGTGCTCATCGGCAAGTGGCTCATCGGCCGGCCGAAGGTGCTCATCCTCAACGGGCCGACCGTCGGGGTGGACGTGGGGTCCAAGTTCGACATCCTCAGCCTGCTGCACGCCGAGAGCCTGAAGGGCCTCGGCGTCCTGATCATCTCCGACGACCTCCCCGAGCTCGTCAGCACGTGCGACCGGGTGCTCGTCGTCCGCAACGGGCGGGTCGTCAGCGAGGTCGACCGGCGCGACCTGACCGAGAAGGCGCTCCTCGAGGCGGTGGCCGCGTGAAGGCAGCCGGAGCGAGCAGGTGGCGCCGGGTCGCCGGCGACCAGGAGCTCCTGCTGCTCGTCCTCCTCGGCCTGCTGCTCGTCGCCGTGGCGGCCCGCGCGCCGGAGGTGCTGACCGTCGACACCCTGTTCAACGTGGCGCGGGAGTCCATGGTCACGCTGGTCTTCGCCGTCGCGGTCCTGATCGTCATCATCTCGGGGGGCATCGACGTCTCGTTCCTGGCCGTGGGCATCTTCGCCGCCTACAGCGCGGTCAGCCTCGTGCCCCAGGAGGGCCCGGCGGCCACGGCGTGGCTGCCGTTCGCCGTCGCGGTCGCCATCGGCGTCGCGCTGGGCCTGGTCAACGCCGCTGTGGTGCTGGGGGCGGGCGTCTCGACGCTGATCGCCACCCTGGCGACCTCGGCGGTCTTCCTGGGCGTGCTCTTCGCCTTCGTCGGCGGCACGGTGGTCAACAGCATCCCGGAGCCCCTGAGGGTCCTGGGCAGCACGAGCCTGCTCGAGCTGCCGGCGGCCGGCCGGGGCACCACGAGGCTGAGCGTGCTGGTCCTGCCGGTGCTCGTGGTGTGCGCGGCGACCGCCGCCTTCCTGCGCTGGACGGTCGCCGGCAGGTCGATCTTCGCGATGGGCGGCGACCGAGAGGCTGCGCGGCGAGCCGGCGTGGCGATCGGTCCCACGGTCGTCCTCGTCTTCGCCCTGTCGGGCGCGCTCGCCGGCCTGGCCGGGATGACCCACGTCGCCCTGTCCGGCCGCGCCGACCCCACGACCTTCTTCGGGGGCGAGCTCAACGTCCTGGCGGCGGTGGTGCTCGGTGGCGCTCTGATCAGCGGGGGTCGCGGGTCGGTCCGGGGGACGGTCCTCGGCGTGCTCCTGATCACGTGCATCCGCAGCTCGCTGATCCCGCTGGGGATCCCCCCCGTGTGGCAGGAGGCCGTCATCGGCTCGCTGCTGATCCTCGGCGTGGTGCTCCAGGCGCTGGCGTCGCGGGTCAAGCCGGTCCGCGCCATCCTCGACCCGGCCGACCCCGTCCTGGCTCCGGCCCCCCTCCGACGCGACGTCGTCGAGGCGGGGGACGCACGATGAGCGGCGCGCCCAGCGCCCGGAGCCTGCTGGCGGTGATGGGGTCACGGGCGAGCTTCCTCCGCCTGCTGACCATCACCGCGGCGATCGTCGTCGTCTTCGGCGTCCTGAGGCCGACGGTCTTCCTCTCGACCAGCAACCTGCAGTTCCTGGGGCTCGCGAGCCCGGAGCTGGCCCTGCTCAGCCTGGCCATCGCCGTGACCATGCTCACCGGCGGCATCGACCTGTCGGTCGTGGCGATCGCCAACCTGAGCGGCATCGTCGCCGGCACCGTGATGATCGCGTCCGGCGGCAGCGCCGGGGGTGTCGTGGCCGGCAGCCTCGCCGGCCTCGGTGCTGCGATGCTCGCCGGTGCGGTGAACGGCGCCATCGTCGCCGGGCTCCGCGTCACGCCGATCCTGGCGACGCTCGGCACGGCCCAGCTGCTCGGAGGCATCGGCCTGGTCCTCACCGGGGGGACGGCCGTCAAGGGCCTGCCGCCGCTGTTCACCGACGTGGCCAGGAGCACCGTCGCCGGTGTCCCCGTGGTCTTCCTCCTGCTGCTGGCCGTCGCGCTCGTCCTCACCCTGCTGGTCAGCCGGACGACGCTCGGGTTCCGCATGCGGATGCTGGGCGCCAACCCCGTGGCGGCGCGCTACTCCGGCGTGCGCAGCGGTCGGGTGCTGGTGTCGACCTACGTCACCTCCGGACTGCTGGCCGGAGTGGCCGGGCTGGTCATCTCCTCGCGGGCCAGCGGTGCGGACGCCGACTACGGCACGTCGTACATCCTCCTCGGGATCGTCGTGGCGGTGCTGGCCGGCGTCGACCCCGAGGGCGGGTACATGACCGTGGCCGGGGTGGTCATCGCCACACTCGCCCTGCTGTTCCTCTCCACCGGGCTGCTCGCCCTGGACGTCAGCAGCCACGTCGTGAACATCGCCCAGGGAGCGCTGCTGATCACCATGATGGTGGTCAACCGCTACAGCGGTGCGTGGTCGCGCGCGGTGCGGGAACGCGCGCTCGTGCGGATCGCCCGGCCGCGGCGGGCGTGACGCCGGCACCGGTGCACCACCGGCGAACCCCTGCGCCCGCCGCGTCGCTGGCGGCGGCGAGGATGGGGGCATGACCTCGCCCGCCCCCGCCCCCGCGGACATCAACGACACCATCCGCTACACGATGTGGTCCGTCTTCGCCGTCGCCGAGCCGCTCGACGACCCGGACGGCGCCCGCGAGGAGGTGGAGGAGCTGCTCGCCGGCCTGGCCGAGCGCGGGCTGGAGGTGCGCGGCTTCTACGACCTGAGCGGCATGCGCGCCGACGCCGACCTCATGGTCTGGTGGCACGCCCCCGACGTCGCGGTGCTGCAGGAGGCCTACGGCGCCCTGCTGCGGCGCACCGCCCTGGGCGAGGTGCTCGAGCCCGTCTGGTCCTCGGTGGGCCTGCACCGCCCCGCGGAGTTCAACCGCGGCCACGTGCCGGCGTTCATGGCCGGCGAGGAGCCGCGGCGCTACTGCAACGTCTACCCGTTCGTGCGCTCCTACGAGTGGTACCTGCTGCCCGAGGAGGAGCGGCGCCAGATGCTCAAGGAGCACGGGCTCGCCGCCATGCCCTACCCCGACGTGCGCGCCAACACCGTCGCGGCGTTCGCCCTCGGCGACTACGAGTGGCTGCTGGCCTTCGAGGCCGACGAGCTGCACCGCATCGTCGACCTCATGCGCGACCTGCGGAACACCGAGGCGCGGCGCCACGTGCGCGAGGAGCTGCCCTTCTACACCGGACGGCGCACCGAGCTGGCCGAGCTCATCGACGGCCTGGGCTGATCACGCGCGGTTGGTGATCCTGGCGCGGAACAGGTACCGGTCGCCGCGGTAGGCGGCGACGGTCAGCTCCATCGGCCGGCCGTCCTGGTCGTACGACAGCTGGGTCGCCACGAGCACCGGAACCGGCCCGTCGACCTCGAGCAACCGCTCCTCCTCCGCCGTGGGGTGGCGGGCCTCGACGGCGTAGTCGGCCATCCGCGGGACGACCGGCGGGTCGGCGGCCCGCAGCGTGGCGTAGAGCGAGGCGTGCGTGAAGTCGACCTCGGCCAGGGCCGGGCAGAGCGCCAGGGGCAGCCGGTTGTGCTCGAGCACCACGACGAGGTCGTCGACGCCGCGCAGCCGCCGCAGCTCGTACAGCTCGGCCCCGGGGGCCGTGCGCAGCGCCTCGGCCTCGGTGCTCGAGCAGGGGCGGACGCCGGCGCTGAGCACGCGGGTGCGGGTGCTCAGCCCCCTGCTGGCGGCCTGGTCGGCGAGGCCCTCCACGTGGGCCGCCGGTGGCGGCGCGGTGGCCTCCGCGTGCTCGGTGACGAACCAGCCCCGCGCGGCCGACGCGGTGACCAGCCGGCGTCGCTGCAGCTCGCCCAGAGCGGCGCGCAGGGTGACCCGGGAGACCCGGTAGCGGGCGGCGAGCACCCGTTCGGAGGGCAGCTGGTCGCCGGCGCGGACCCCGGCGGCCCGCACCTCGTCCCACAGCCGGGACGCCGTCCGCCCGTACAGGGGCAGGGCGCGCTCGTGCAGCAGCCCTCGCGGGAGCGGCGCTGAGCTCGACGGGCCCATACCAGGAGCATGCCAGTTCGTTGACCACCGGTGACCGGCCTCCCTAGCGTCCCGGCTCACCGGCGACGCAGCGAGGTGCGCCGCCCACCGTCGAGGAGCGCCACCGCGATGACCGCCACCACGCACGCCACGGGCACCGGCTCCCGGCACACCGAGCGGGAGATCGCCCAGCAGCCGGCGCTGTGGCGCGAGGTCGTCGAGCACGCCGCCGCCACCCGCGCGGCGACCGAGGCCTTCCTGCGCCCCCTGCTCGACCAGCCCGACCTGCGGATCGTCCTGACCGGGGCGGGCACCTCCGCCTTCGTCGGCGAGGTCCTGGCACCGGCCCTGGCCCGTCGGCTCGGCAGCGGCGTGCAGGCCGTCGCCAGCACCGACCTCGTGGCCGACCCGCGCGGGGCCTTCGCCGACGACCGCCCGACGCTGCTGGTCTCCTTCGCCCGCTCCGGCGACAGCCCCGAGTCGCTGGCCGCGACCCGCCTCGCCGACCAGCTGCTGACGCGGTGCCACCACCTCGTGGTCACCTGCAACCCGCAGGGGCGGCTGCACCGCACGCACGCCGGGGCCGAGCGCTCCCTGACGGTGCTGATGCCCCCGGCAGCCGACGACCAGGGCTTCGCCATGACCTCGTCCTTCACCTGCATGCTGCTCGCCGCGCTGCTCCTGCTCGACCGCGCCGACCCCGACCCGGCGCTGGGCCGGCGGCTGGGCGACGCCGGCCAGCGCGCGCTGGCGGTCCTGGACCCGCTGGTGCGCCAGCGCGCGGAGGCCCGGCCCGGGCGCGTCTTCTACCTCGGCAGCGGCCCGCTCACCGGCCTGGCGCGCGAGTCGGCGCTGAAGCTGCTCGAGCTCACCGCTGGCCGCGTCGTCGCCTACCACGACTCCCCGCTGGGCTTCCGGCACGGCCCGAAGGCCGCGCTCGACCAGGACACGCTCGCGCTCGTCTACGTCTCCAGCGACCCCCACACCCGCCGCTACGACCTCGACGTCGTCCGCGAGCTGCACGCCGCCGTCGGCCCGGAGCGGGTGGTGGCCATCAGCACGAGCGGCGACGGCCTGTCGCCCGGGGCGTGGGTGCTCGAGGGCCTGGAGGGTCTCGACGACGCCGCCTCCGCGCCCGTGCTGGTGCTGGCCGCGCAGCTGCTGGGCCTGCGCGCCTCGCTGGTTCACGGCCTGGCTCCCGACGACCCGTTCCCCTCCGGCGAGGTCAACCGCGTCGTCCAGGGCGTCACCATCCACCCGCTGCCCGGCGCGGACGGGGCCTGAGGCCGTGTACCTCGGCGTGGACGGTGGGGGCAGCGGCACCGCCCTGTGCCTGGTCGACGCCTCGGGGCGGCTGCGCGCGAGCGCCACAGCACCCAGCGCCTACTACTTCGCCGCGGGCATCGGCCTGGTCACCGAGGTGCTCACCGCGGGCGTCGCCGAGGTCTGCGCCCGGGCGGGCACCGCCCCCGGCGAGGTCGCCCACGCCTTCTTCGGCCTCCCCGGGTACGGCGAGGCCAGCGGCGACGTCCCGGCCCTGGACGCCGTCCCGCGGGCGGTTCTGGGGCACGACCGCTACGCGGTGGGCAACGACATGGTCTGCGGCTGGGCCGGCTCCCTGGCCGGCGCCGACGGCATCAACGTCATCAGCGGCACCGGGTCGATGGCCTACGGCGAGCGCGACGGGCGCGGCGTCCGCGTGGGTGGCTGGGGCGAGCTGTTCGGCGACGAGGGCTCGGCGCACTGGATCGCCGTGCGCGGCCTCGCCGCCTTCGCCCGGATGAGCGACGGCCGCTCCCCGGTCGGCCCGCTCCACCGGCTGCTGGCCGAGCACCTCGACCTGCCCGCGGACCTCGACCTGGTCGACGTGGTGCTCAGCCGCTGGAAGGGCGACCGCAGCCGGGTGGCCGCCCTCGCGCCGGTGGTCAGCGCCGCCGCCGACCTCGGCGACGCCGCCTGCCGACAGGTGCTCGACGACGCGGCCGAGGAGCTGGCGGTGCTCGTGCGCACCACCCGGCGCCTCCTCGGCTTCCCCCGCGGCTCCACCGTGCCGGTCTCGTACTCCGGCGGCGTCTTCACGGCCGCCGCCGTGCGCGACGGCCTGCGCGCCCGGCTCGAGGCCTCCGACGACGGCTGCGAGCTGCGCCGTCCCCTCCTCGCGCCGGTCGTCGGCGCGGCGCTCCACGCGGCCGCGCTCGCGGGCACCCCCCTCGACGAGGCCGCGCTGCACCACCTCCGCTCGACGACGAGCGGAGCCACCTCCCGAGGAGAGACCGATGTTCGCTCGCTCTAGCTGGATCCCCTACGCCGCCGGGCTCGTGCTCTCGTGGGGGGTGTGGGGAGCCTTCTCCAGCCTGCCCACCGCCCGGTACGGCTACCCCGACGAGATGGTCTACGTCCTGTGGTCGCTGACCATGCTCATCCCCGCGTTCTTCGCCCTGCGCGGCGTCACCTTCGACCGCCGCTCCGTGGCCACCCGGTACGGGCTGGTGGTCGGGCTGACCGGCGCCGGCGGCCAGCTGCTGCTCTTCCAGGCCCTCACGATCGGCCCGGCGTACCTGATCTTCCCCGTGATCGCCCTCTCCCCGGCGATCACCGTGCTCATGGCCGTGGTCCTGCTGCGCGAGCGCATCCCCGTGCTCGCCGTGACCGGCGTGGTGCTGGCCCTCCTGGCGATCATCGCGTTCAGCATCTCGACCGGCGACGAGGAGGCCTCCGCGGGCCCGTGGCTGCTGCTCGCGATCGGGGTGACCGTGGCCTGGGGCGTGCAGGCGTACTACATGCGCAAGGCGGCGACCCTCGGCGTCAACGACGGCACCACCTTCGGGTGGATGACGATCAGCGGGCTGCTGCTGGTGCCGGTGGCCCTGGTGATGATGGGCGGCCTGCCCAGCGGGGCGCCGTGGCAGGCGCCCACCCTGGCGCTGGGCACCCAGCTGCTCAACGCCGTGGGCGCCCTGTTCCTCGTCATGGCCCTGAGCCGCGGCAAGGCCTCGCTGGTGGCGCCGACGACGAACGCCCTGGCCCCGGTGCTGACGATCCTGCTGTCCCTGGCGCTGTTCCAGGTGCTGCCCTCGGGCTTCCAGACCCTGGGCATCGTGCTGGCCCTGGTGGGCTCCACGCTCATGGTCTACACCGACGAGAAGCGCGGCGAGGCGGCCGCGACCCCGGCCGACCGGACGACCGGGGTGGGCGCCGGCCGGGCCTGAGCGACCGGGCCGGCGCACCGCCCGGGGCGCCGGCGCTCAGCCCGCCGGGCGCCGCATCGGCACGTGCGGGATGCCGTCCTCGACGAAGGCCGGGCCCGACGCGGCGAACCCGTGCCGGGCGTACCACCGCTCCAGGTGCGCCTGGGCGTCGAGCACCAGCGGCGCTCCGCCGGGACCGCCGTGGTCGGCGACCGCGGCGGCCACCAGCAGGCCCGACAGCCCCCGCCCGCGCGCGCCCGGGGCGGTGACGACCCGGCCGATCCGGCGCTCCCCGCCGGGGTCGAGGAGCACCCGCAGGTACGCGCCCACCGGCTCGCCGGCGGGCCCGGCCACCCACCGGTGCTCGGTGGCGTCCTCGAGGTCGCGCCCGTCGAGCTCGGGGTAGGGGCACGCCTGCTCGACGACGAAGACGTCCACCCGCAGGCGGGCGATCGCGTAGGCCAGGGCCGGGTCGAGGTCGGCCCAGCGCGCCGGGCCCTGCGGGGCGGGCGCGGGCGGCGAGGTGCTCAGCGGGCGGGCCGCAGCTGGAGGGAGACCGAGTTGATGCAGTAGCGCTGGTCGGTGGGGGTGGGGAAGCCCTCGCCCTCGAAGACGTGCCCGAGGTGGGAGCCGCAGGTGGCGCAGCGCACCTCGACGCGCCTCATGCCCATCGACGTGTCGGTGATCAGCTCCACGCCGTCGTCGGCCGACGGGGCGTAGAACGAGGGCCAGCCGCAGTTGCTGTGGAACTTCTCGGTCGAGGTGAACAGCTCCGCCGAGCACGCCCGGCAGGTGTAGACGCCCTCGGTCTCGGTGTCGGTGTACTCGCCCTTCCACGCCCGCTCGGTGCCGGCCTGGCGGAGCACCTGGTACTCCTCGCGGGTCAGCTGCTCGCGCCACTGCTCGTCGGTCCTGGTCACGGGGTAGCGGGCGGTGCTCTGCTCGGCGGTCATGCCCCGTCCAACACCGGCGCGGCGCCGCAGGTTCCCGAGCAGCCCCATCAGCCGACCGAGGTGGTGCCGCCGTAGACGTGCAGCACCGGCACCCCGAGGGCGTCGCGGGCGCGGCTGGCCCAGTCGCGGTGGAAGGTGTCCTCCAGCAGCCGGGGACGGCTGACGACGACCACCTCGTCGGCGCCGCGGCGCTCGACGGCGGCGCGCACGGCGGGCAGCGGGTCGTCCTCGGTCAGCGCGCCGTCGACCTCCCGGCCCCGGGCGCGCAGGGCCTCCAGGGTGGTCGCGAGCACCTCGGCGGCCTCCGCCCGCGCCGCCGCGGGGTCGGGCTCCCCGCCCCGCACCGCGGCGAGGGCGGCGCGCAGCTCCCCGACGCCGAGGTGGTCCACCACGTCGGCGAGCAGGCTGCGCCGGGTGTCCTGCGGCACGACCACCCAGTACCCCCACTCCGGGCCGCCGTCCTCGGCGGGGTGCAGCGCGAGCAGGCGGTCGACGTCCGGGCCGTGCAGCGGCTCCTCGGTGAGCAGCACGACCGTGCCGCCGCCGGTCGCGTCGCGCGCGGCGTCCGCGGCGGAGCCGCCGGAGGGGTCGTCCGCCGTGCCGGCCCGGGGGGTCTCGCTCGTCATGAGCCCGACGCTAGCGGGGCGCTCGCCGCCGCGTCGGTCAGCACCGCGTCGAGGTCGTAGGCCACCGGCAGGTCGAGCTGGGCGAAGGTGCACGAGGCGGGCTCGCGGTCGGGCCGCCAGCGCTGCAGGTGGGCCACGTGGCGGAACCGGTCGCCCTCCATCTGGTCGTAGCGCACCTCCGCCACCAGCTCGGGCGCCAGCACCACCCAGGAGTGGTCCTTGCGGGCGTTGAAGCGGTTCGCCTCGCCCTGGCCGCGCACCACCTCGCCGTCCCCGTCGCGCACCACCAGCGGGGCGAGCTCGGCCTCCAGCTCCAGGCGGGCGCGGGCGGTGAACGCCGACGCGCCGCCCACCTGGCGCAGCTCGCCGTCGGCGTCGTGCAGCCCCAGCAGCAGCGAGCCCACGCCGGCGCCGCTCTTGTGCACCCGGTAGCCGACGACGACGACGTCGGCGGTGCGGTGGTGCTTGACCTTGAGCATCACGCGCTGGCCGGGGGCGTAGGGGGCGTCGAGCGGCTTGGCGACCACCCCGTCCAGGCCCGCCCCCTCGAAGCGCTCGAACCACTCCCGGGCCACCGCGGGGTCGCGCGTGGTGCGGGTCAGGTGCAGCGGGGCGCGGGCCCCGGCGAGGGCCTCCTCGAGCAGGGCGCGGCGCTCGGCGAAGGGCCGGGGGCGCAGGTCCTCCTCGCCGAGGGCGAGCAGGTCGAAGGCGACGAACGAGGCGGGGGTGGCCTCGGCGAGCTGGCGCACCCGCGAGGCGGCCGGGTGGATCCGCTGCGAGAGGGCCTCCCAGTCGAGCCGCTCGGCGCCGGGCTCCCCGCTGCGCACGACGACCTCCCCGTCGACCACGCACCGCGGCGGCAGCTGGGCGAGCAGCTGCTCCACGAGCTCGGGGAAGTACCGGGTGAGCGGCTTGGAGCCCCGGCTGCCCAGCTCCAGGTCGTCGCCGTCGCGGAAGGCGATGCAGCGGAAGCCGTCCCACTTCGGCTCGTACAGGTACCCGCCGCTGCCCTCGGCGGCCACCGGCACCTCCGCGACGGCCCGGGCCAGCATGGGCTCGAGGGGCTGGGGGACGGGCAGGCTCGAGGACCCTGGCATGCGGGGGATCATCGCCGCTGGTCCCGGGCGGGTCGAGCACCGCCGCCCCGCACGGGCGCGTCGCCCTCCCCGCCCGGCTGGAGAGCGACGCTGCGTGAGCGCGGAGTCGCTGGCAGGATCAGGGGGTGGGGGTCAGCGCGGGGTCGGGCACCCCGGGCCGCGGTGGGCCCGCCGGACCCGGCTGGCGTCCGCTGGCCGCGCTGATGGGCACCGCCGGCGCCCTGCACCTGCTCGTCC
>CADCUY010000449.1 GCA_902806005.1 uncultured Quadrisphaera sp.
GGCGGCGGGCCCGCCCGCCGCCGCGTCGGCGCTGGTCGCGCGCACCCGCGCGTACAGCTCGCCGGTGCGCCGGCGCCAGTCGAGCAGGTCGAGCGATCCCGCGCCCACCTCAGCGCCACTCGCCCGTGACCGGCAGGGGTCCGCCGTACCAGTGCTCGACCAGCCGGGAGGCGATCGAGATCCCCCCGGGGAGCACCACCTCGCCGGCGACGGCCGCGGCGCGCAGCTGGTCGCGGGTGAACCAGCGGGCGTCGGTGATCTCCACGTCGTCGGTGCGCACCGCGGGGTCGAGCGCGCGGGCGGTGAAGCCGAGCATCAGCGAGGCCGGGAACGGCCAGGGCTGGTTGCCCAGGTAGGTCACCTCGCCCACCGCGACGCCCACCTCCTCGAGCACCTCGCGGCGCACGGCGGCCTCCAGGGACTCCCCGGGCTCGACGAACCCGGCCAGCGTCGAGTACCGCCCGGCCGGCCACGCGGGGTTGTGCCCGAGCAGCAGCCGGTCGTCGTCGTCGACCACGGTCATGATCACCGCGGGGTCGGTGCGGGGGAAGTGGTCGGAGCCGTCGCGCGGGCACCGGCGCACCCACCCGGACTGCACCACCTCGGTGACCTCCCCGCAGCGGGGGCAGCGGGGGTGCACCAGGTGCCAGCGCAGCACGGCGGTGGCCTGGGTCAGCAGCCCGGCGTCGCGGTCGTCCAGGACGGTGCCCAGGGTGCGCAGGTCCTGCCAGGCCGCGTCCTCGGGCGCGTCGACCTGCGCCGCGAGGTGGAGCACCCCGTCGGCGTCGCGCCCCAGCAGGACCACCAGGCCGGGGCCCGGGGCGGGGCCCACCGCGGTGGGTGGGACGAGGTCGAGGCGCACGGCGCCGTCACCGGCCACCGGCGTGCGCCCGTCGGCCCAGCGCAGCACCCGCGTGGCCCCGTCGGCCCACGCCCGGGCGATCAGCTGCGGGTCGGCGCGCTCCTCGCCGCGGCGGTCCACGCTCGAGCGCGAGAGCTGGAGGGGGGCGAGGGGCATGGTCGCCACGCTAGGCCGCGGCGCGGCGCGGGCCCCGGCCGGGGCCGCTCAGAGCAGCCCGGCGCCCCGCAGCTGGCGCAGCAGGTTCAGCCCGTCCGGGCCCTGCACCTCCGGCGCCAGCCCGGTGGAGCCGCGGCTGGCGACGGGCACCGGCGTCCCGTGGCTGAGCACCTGCTCGGTCGGGGTCAGCTGCCGGATGGCGATGGCGTGCACGGCCGCGGCGGCGTCGCTGGCGAACTCGCGGTAGATCGCGGGGTCGTGCTGGCCGTCGTCGCCGACCAGCAGCCAGGTGACCGACGGCAGCTCGGCCCGCAGCCGGCGCAGCGCCGACCGCTTGTGGTCGCGCCCGCTGCGGAACCAGCCGGTGTTGGTCGGCCCCCAGTCGGTGAGCAGCAGCGGCCCCGCCGGGTACCCGTGCCGGTCGATGAAGCGGGTCAGCGCCGGCGCCACGTTCCACGCGCCGGTCGAGAGGTAGAGCACGGGGGCGCCCGGGTGGCGCTGCGCCGCCTCGCTGAGCAGCTGCGCCATCCCCGGCACCGGTCGCCGGGCCTGCGGGTAGAGCACGAAGGTGTTCCAGGCCGCGATCAGCGGCCGGGGCAGCGAGGTGATCATCACCGTGTCGTCGATGTCGCTGACGATGCCGCGGGTGGTCTCCTCCCCCAGCACGACCACCGGGCACGAGGTGGGCTCCGCGGTCTCCTCGGGGTCGATCACGTCCAGGGTGATCTCGTGCACCCCCGGGTCCAGGTCGGAGGGGACGACGGTGTCGACGTAGCCGCCCCGGTCGCTGGTGACCCGCTGGCGCCGGGTGCCGACGACCACGTCGACCTCGGCCCCGACGACCGGGGAGGTGACGAACGAGCGCCACCCGCGCAGCGCCTTGACCGCGGCCGAGCCGAGGGCCTCGCCCTCCTGCGGCTGGACGTCGTCCGGCTCGCCCTCGCCGGGGGGCCGCGAGAGCACGACCCGGCCGAGCACGCGCACCCAGCCGTCGTCCGTCGCCCCGCTCACCGTCGCCCCGGCCCCCGGGTGCGGGCCCGTGGTCGAGCCGTAGCCGGTGTAGCCGATCACCGTCGGCACCCAGCCCCGCCGCCGCAGCCGCCCGCCGATCCTGGCGGTGGCCCAGTCCTCCAGCTTCGCTGCCCGGTGGCGTGTGTCCACGCGGGGAGTGTGCCAGGCCCGGGCGCCGGCCTCCCGGCGCGCCTCAGGCCACCTCGGCGGCCTGCGCCAGGCGGCGCAGCTGGCTCGCCAGGTAGGGGCGGGCGCGCCGCTGCCCGCCGCGGGCGGTGATCTCGGCGTCGAGGGCGCGCAGCCGGGCGACCACGAGCGCGGCGTCGGGCTCCCAGCCGCGCTCGCGGCAGCGCAGGTACCACTCCACGGGGCTGACGTGCCCGCGCTGGCCGTTGCACCGGCGGCAGGCGGCGACCTCGTTCGAGGCCCACGAGGGGCCGCCCTTGACCCGCGGCACGAGGTGGTCGGTGGTCGGCTCGACCAGCGCCGAGAAGGGGCGGGCGCACCACGCGCAGCGCCCGCCCTGGGCCGCGACGGCCGCCCGCAGCCGCTGCTCGCGCCCGGGCTGCCCAGCGAGCTCCTCCGCAGCCTCCTCCGCGGGAGCCGCGCGGCGGGGCGTCACGGCAGGCGGTGCAGGACGACGTCGCGGACGGCGCCGCGCTCGGCGACGGCCGTCATGAACGTGGCGTGCGGCTGGCGCCGGCGGTCGGTCGGCGAGCCGGGGTTGAGCAGGCGCAGGCTTCCGTTATCAGCGGTGCTGTCCCAGGGGATGTGGCTGTGGCCGAAGACGAGCAGGTCGACGTCCGGGTGGGCCCGGGCCGCCCGCCGCTCGCGCCCGGCTGCGGCGCCGGTCTCGTGGACGACGGCGAGCCGCACCCCGGCCACGCGGCGGTGGGCCACCAGGGGCAGCCGGGCGTGCAGCGCCGGGCCGTCGTTGTTGCCCGCCACCCCGAGCAGGGCGCGGCTGCGCGCCAGCAGGGCGTCGAGGGCGGCCTCCTCGGTCCAGTCCCCCGCGTGGACGACGAGGTCGGCGGCCTCGACCGCCGCCCACACCGGCGCGGGCAGGTCCTTCGCACGGCGCGGCTGGTGGGTGTCGGCGAGGAGCACCAGGCGGACGGGACCCTCGTCGTCGTCGGGCGGCACGGCACGAGCCTGCCCCGGGCCGGGCGCGAGCGCGCGTGCAGCACAATGCCTGCTCGTGCCCGACCTGACCACCGAGCCCGAGCCCGCCCCGGACGCCGCGGGGGCCGGTGCGGCGCGGCCCCGGGCGCTGCTGCTGGAGAGCATCCACCCCGACGCCCGCGGGATCCTCGAGGCCGCGGGCTACGACGTCGAGGTGCGCTCCGGGGCGCTGGCCGGCCCGCAGCTGGCCTCCGCCCTGGACGGCGTGGAGCTGCTGGGCATCCGCTCGCAGACCAGGCTCACGGCCGAGGTCCTCGAGGCGGCCGGCGCCGGTGCGGGCGGCGCCCTGCTGGCCGTCGGGGCGTTCTGCATCGGCACCAACCAGGTCGACCTGCCCGCCGCCGCGCAGCGGGGCGTCGCGGTGTTCAACGCCCCGTTCTCCAACACCCGCAGCGTGGTCGAGCTGGCGCTGGCGGAGATCATCGCCCTGACCCGCCAGATGACCCCGCGCAGCTACGCGCTGCACACCGGCACCTGGCAGAAGACCGCCCGCGGCGCGCACGAGGTGCGCGGCCGGCGGCTGGGGATCATCGGCTACGGCAACATCGGCAGCCAGCTGTCGGTGCTGGCCGAGGCCCTCGGCATGTCGGTGGCCTTCTACGACACCGCGGAGAAGCTGGCGCTGGGCAACGCGCACCGGATGGCCAGCCTGGAGCAGGTGCTGGCCTGGGCCGACGTGGTGACCCTCCACGTCGACGGCCGCTCCGGCAACAGCGGCCTGTTCGGGGCCGCGCAGTTCGCCGCCATGCGCCCGGGCTCGATCTTCCTCAACCTCTCCCGCGGGTTCCTCGTCGACCACGAGGCCCTGCGCGAGGCGCTGGTCTCCGGGCACCTGGCCGGCGCCGGCATCGACGTCTTCCCCGACGAGCCCGCCCGCAACGGCGACCCGTTCGAGTCGATCCTGCGCGGCCTGGACAACGTCATCCTCACCCCCCACATCGGGGGCTCGACCGAGGAGGCGCAGGAGGACATCGGGCGGTTCGTCGCGGGCAAGCTGCGCGACTACGTCGCGGTCGGCTCGACGTCGCTGAGCGTGAACCTGCCCGCGGTGACGCCGGACGCCACCAGCGCCCACCGCCTGGCGCACCTGCACCGCAACGTGCCGGGGGTGCTGGGCGCGATCGGCTCGGTGCTGGCCGACCACGGCGTCAACGTGGTCGGGCAGCACCTGTCCACGCGCGGCGAGCTCGGCTACGTGCTCACCGACACCGCGCGGCGGGTCGACGCCGGGGTCGCCGCGGCGCTGGCGGCGATGGAGCCGACGGTGCGGCTGCGCGTCCTGGCCTGAGCCCTGCGGGGTCCGCGGCTCGGGCCGCGGGCCTCAGAGCAGGCGGGTGCGCCGCGGGTTGGCGACCGAGCGGAGGACGGTGCGGTCGGTGCGGTCCGACGGCGCGGCGCCCGCCCCGGGGGTGCGGGCGGCGTCG
This sequence comes from uncultured Quadrisphaera sp., assembly GCA_902806005.1. GTDB lineage: Bacteria > Actinomycetota > Actinomycetes > Actinomycetales > Quadrisphaeraceae > CADCUY01. Next base: position 4,636 of record CADCUY010000449.1, read on the forward strand.
GGCTCGGCCGGGTGGGCGGTGCCGTGCGGCTCGGGAGCGGGCTCGGGGGCCACGGGACCTCCTGTCGTGGATCAGCGGTGCTCCGATGGTGCGACACGTCCGCCGATCGCGACAGTCGGCGCCGGTGACCGGACGCAACAGTGACGCAGGGTCCGCGCCCGTGACGTCACGTGGTCTGTGGACGACGGCTGGGCCGGCGGCCGGGCGCCCCTAGCGTCGCGGCATGGCTCCCGCTCCCGGTCAGCCCGGTACCTCGAGCGCGGCGGCCGCGCCCTACGCGGTGGCCGTGGAGGCGCTCGAGGTGCTCGGCGGCCGGGTGCGGGCGGCCGCCACGACCACCGACGAACTGGCCTCGCGCCCCGCCCTGC
>CADCUY010000450.1 GCA_902806005.1 uncultured Quadrisphaera sp.
CGCACCACCGCCGGCGTCCAGGCCGCCGAGCGGGTGGCGTCGTCGGCGCGCACGCACCAGGTGCGCCGGGCGTCGGCCTCGGCGGCCACCGCGTCGTCGGTCGCGAGGTCGCCGGTGGCGGTGTGCACCAGCCACGCGCCGTCCAGGTGCGCCGGCGCCCAGGGCTCGCGCCGCCAGGCCAGGGCGCCAGCGGCGGCGAGCTCCACGACGTCCTCGCAGGCGTCGGGGGCGACGAGCAGGACGTCGGCGCCCGCCTCCACCAGAGCGCGGGCGCGGCGCGCGGCCACGGGGCCGCCGCCGACGACGACGGCGCGGCGTCCGGCGAGGTGCAGGTGCAGCGGGTAGGCGGTGCTCGACATGGGGCTCCCTGGGGCGACCGGCCGGAGCACCAGGGTAGGCGTCCCGGGTGACCGACCTCGATCCACGGGCCGATCGGGCGGCGCGGTCCTACGCTCGCTGGCGTGACGACGGGGTTCACGGCGTCGAGCTCCCTGCGCCTGGACGCGGGGCCGGTCGACTACGCCATCATCGCGACGTACTTCCTGGTCGTCCTCGGGATCGGCGTCCTCGCCCGGCGCCAGGTCTCCTCGAGCCTCGACTTCCTGCTCTCGGGGCGGTCGCTGCCGGCGTGGGTGACCGGCCTGGCGTTCATCTCGGCCAACCTCGGCGCCATCGAGATCCTCGGGATGTCGGCCAACGGCGCCCAGTACGGCATCGCGACCATGCACTACTTCTGGGTCGGCGCCGTGCCCGCCATGCTGTTCCTCGGCCTGGTGATGATGCCGTTCTACTACGGCTCCAAGGTGCGCAGCGTGCCCGAGTTCATGCTCCGCCGCTTCGGGCCCGGGGCCCACCTGGTCAACGCGATCAGCTTCGCCGTCGCCCAGGTGCTCATCGCCGGGGTCAACCTCTTCCTGCTCGGCACGATCGTCAACGTCCTGCTCGGGTGGTCGCTGCTGCTGTCGGTGGTCGTCGCCGCGGCCATCGTGCTCGCCTACACCTTCCTCGGCGGGCTCTCGGCGGCGATCTACAACGAGGTCCTGCAGTTCTTCGTCATCGTCGCCGCGCTGACCCCGCTGACCCTGGCCGGGCTGAACCGGGTCGGCGGGTGGGACGGGCTCAGCCGCGCCGTCACCGAGGGCCCCGGGGGCGCCGAGCAGCTCTCGGCGTGGCCCGCGTCCCAGCTGACCGGCTTCGAGTCGCCCGCGCTCTCCGCCGCCGGGATCGTGCTCGGCCTCGGGTTCGTGCTCTCGTTCGGGTACTGGACGACGAACTTCGTCGAGGTGCAGCGGGCGATGGCCTCCAAGGACATGTCCGCGGCGCGGCGCACCCCGATCATCGGCGCCTTCCCCAAGCTGTTCATCCCGTTCATCGTCGTCATCCCCGGCATGATCGCCGCCGTCGAGGTGGCCGAGCTGGCCGAGTTCAAGGCCGCCGGTGGCGAGCCCGGCGCGGCCGGCGGCGGCATCGACTACAACGACGCGCTGCTCCTGCTGATCCGCGACCTGCTGCCCGACGGGCTGCTGGGCCTCGCCCTGACCGGCCTGCTGGCCGCGTTCATGGCCGGCATGGCGGCCAACGTCAGCGCCTTCAACACCGTCTTCAGCTACGACATCTGGCAGACCTACGTGGTCAAGGACCGCGACGACTCCTACTACCTGAAGGTCGGCCGGGTCGTCACCGTCGCCGTCTGCATCGGCGCGATCGGCACCTCGTTCCTCGCCGCGGGCTACGCCAACATCGTCGACTACCTGCAGCAGCTGTTCTCCTTCTTCAACGCGCCGCTGTTCGCCACGTTCATCCTCGGCATGTTCTGGAAGCGGATGACGTCGACCGCCGGCTGGGCGGGGCTGGTGGCCGGCACGGTGGCCGCCGTCGTCGTCTTCGTGCTCACCGAGATCACCGGCGTCGTCGAGCTGCCCGGCCAGGGCGGGGCGTTCGTCGGCGCGGGCGCGGCGTTCGTCGTCGACATCCTCGTCAGCGTCGCGGTCACGATGGTCACGCAGCCGAAGCCGGTCGCGGCGCTGCGGGGGTACGTGTACTCCGAGACGCCGAAGGCCGACCTGCGCGAGGACAAGACCGGGGAGAACGCGGCCTGGTACCGGTCCACCCCGATGCTCGCCGCGGTGGCGTTCGCGCTGGTCGTCGTGCTGAACCTGGTGTTCTTGTGACGACGCAGCCTGTGACGACGCGGCCTGTGACCACCCCCTCGACCCCTGGGAGCCCGTGATGGCCGACGACCAGCCGAAGAAGCCGGCCCGGGGGTTCGACGTCCGCACGGTCATCGGGCTGCTGCTCGGGGTGTACGGGGTGGTGCTGCTGCTCATGGGCCTGTTCGCCACCAGCGAGGAGGAGCTCACCAAGGCCGACGGCGTCAACCTCAACCTGTGGACCGGGCTGGCCCTGCTGGCCACCTCCGCGGTGTTCCTGGTGTGGGTGCGGCTGCGCCCGCTGGTCGTGCCCGCCACCGCCGACCACGAGCTGCGGGCCGAGGGCACCGAAGGGGCAGCGCCCTCCGACGCGACGCTGCCCGACCGCTGACGCGGCGGGATGACCCGCGGGCCGTCGGGCGTTGACGCTCCGGCGGCAGGGCACCCCGGCCGCGGCGACTACGCTGGCTGACCGGGCCGAGGGCCCGGAGCTGGTGCACGCCCGAGGACGAACGAGCACAGGACAGGACAGCGCAGTGCCTACTGGCAGGGTCAAGTGGTTCGACGCCGAGCGCGGCTTCGGATTCCTCGCCACCGACGACGGTGAGGAGGTGTTCCTGCACGCCTCCGCGCTGCCCGCCGACACGCCCACCGTCCGCCAGGGCGCCAAGGTGGAGTTCGGCGTCGCCGACGGCCGCAAGGGCAAGCAGGCCCTCGCCGTCCGGCTGCTCGAGCCCTCGCACTCGGTGGCCGCGGCGCACCGCAAGCCCGCCGAGGACATGGTGCCCATCGTCGAGGACCTCATCCGCTTCCTGGACGGCCTGCAGGGGCAGCTGCGGCGCGGCCGCTACCCCGACCGCGCCGCGACGGGCAAGGTGGCCGCGGTGCTCCGCAAGGTCGCCGACGACCTCGAGGGCTGAGGGGAACCCGGTGCCCACCTCCACGTCATCGCCGCGCGCGAGGCGCCCCGCCAAGGACGCGGTCGGCGCGGCCGCCGTCGACCTCGCCCGCGCCGCCGCCGTCGAGGTGGCCGGTGAGGGCCAGGTCGGCGAGCACCTGGGCAGCGCTGCCGAGCCGGGCGCCGACCGCGTGGTCGTGCACCGCTTCGCCTCGACCGGCGCGGGCTACCGCGGGTGGGCGTGGACGGTGGTCGTCGCCCGCGCGCCGCGCGCCAAGGTCGCGACGGTCTCCGAGGTCGTGCTGCTGCCCGCCGGCGACGCGGTGCTCGCGCCGTCGTGGCTGCCCTGGGCCGAGCGCCTGCAGCCCGGCGACGTCGGCCCGACCGACGTCCTGCCGCGGGTGGCCGACGACCCGCGGCTGGTGCAGGGCTACGAGGCGACGGACGTCGCCGGTGCCGGCGACGCCGACGCCGCGGCGCTGTCGGCGCTCGGGCTGGGGCGGGCCCGCGTGCTCGGGCCCCTGGGCCGGGCCGAGGCGGCGACCCGCTGGTACGACGGCGACGCCGGGCCGGGGGCGCCCAGCGCCCGGGCCGCCAGCGCCGCGTGCGCGTCGTGCGGGTTCTTCGTGCCCCTGTCGGGGAGCCTGCGGGCGGTGTTCGGGGTCTGCGCGAACGACTGGTCGCCCGACGACGGGCGCGTGGTGAGCACCGACCACGGGTGCGGGGCGCACAGCGAGACCGACGTGGTGGTCGAGCCCGAGCCCCTGGCCCCGCCGATCCTGGACGACGAGGCGCTGGAGCCCGTGGTGATCGAGCGCCCCGCGACGGCGGAGGCCGCGCCCGTGGTGGAGCCCGGACCCGCCTCCGGCGTGGAGCCGGAGCCCGTGCCGGTCCTGGAGGCGGAGCCCGTGGCGGAGGCCGCGCCGGTCGTGGAGCCGGAGCCCGTCGCCGGGGCCGCGGCGTCCGAGGGGCCCGGAACGGTCGAGGTCTCGACCTCGGTGGAGGTCACCGATCGGGTCGAGGTGACCGAGTCCGTCGAGGTCTCGGAGCGGGTCGAGGTCGTCACCGGCGAGCCCGCCGACCCCGCCTCCTGACCGGCGTGGCCGAGGCGGGCGCCGACCCGTTCGGCACGGCGGCGCTGCGGCGCGCCGTCCTCGACGCCTGGACGGCGAACCCCGACCGGTTCCGCGAGGACGCCAACGCCGAGGCCGACCTCGTGGCCGGCGCCTACCGCGACCGGGTGGTCGTCGAGCTGGCCCAGAACGCCGCCGACGCGGCCGTCCGCGCCGGGGCGCCCGGGCGGCTGCTGGTGCGGCTCGACCCCGGCGACGGCGAGCACGGCGCCCTCCTGGCCGCCAACACCGGCGCGCCCCTGGACCGCGCCGGGGTGCGGGCGCTCGCCTCCCTGCGCGCCTCCGCCAAGCGCGAGGACGAGCCGGCCTCCCGCCCCGCCCGGGCCGTCGGCCGGTTCGGCGTGGGCTCCTCCGCCGTGCTCACCCTCACCGACGCCCCGTCCTTCGCCTCGACCACCGGCGGGATCGCCTTCGCCGCGACGGCCACCCGCGAGGCCCTGGCCGCCACCGGCTCGCCCGCCCTGCTCGCGGAGCTCGAGGCCCGCGGCGGCCAGGTGCCCGTCATGCGGCTGCCGCACCCCCTCGACCCCGCGGACGCCTCTCCTCCGCCGGGCTACGACACGGTGGTGCGGCTGCCGCTGCGCGACGCCGCCGCCGCGCGTGCGGCCCGCGCCGCCCTGGCTGCCGTCGACGACGTGCTGCTGCTCGCCCTGCCCGCGCTGGTGGAGGTCGTCGTCGAGCTGCCCGGCGCGCCGCCCCGCACCCTGCGCGACGTCGAGGACCGGTGGCACGTGCGCCGGGCCGCCGGCGGCTTCCCCGCCGGCGACCTCGAGGGCCTGCCCGTCGAGGAGCGCCGCCGGGCCCGGACCGCCGGGTG
>CADCUY010000451.1 GCA_902806005.1 uncultured Quadrisphaera sp.
CCGAGCCCAGCGGGCCGGGGTCGACCGTGACGCCCACCGCGCCTGGCGGGTAGACCTCCTCGACCGGCGGGCGGAAGACCACGTCGGCGCCCTCCTCGGCGACCGCGGCGAGGTCGGCGTCCCAGGTGCGGGGGTAGCGGTCGAAGTCCTCGCCGGGGCCGAACTGGGTCGGGTTCACGAAGACCGAGACGACGACGGTGGCCGCGCGCCCTCGGGCGGCGCGGACGAGCGTCCGGTGGCCCTCGTGCAGCGCACCCATGGTCGGCACCAGGGCGACCGGGCCGGGCAGGTCGGCCAGCAGCTTGCGGAGGTCGCCGACGGTTTCCGCGACGACCGGACCGCCGGTCACCGCGAGCCCGCCTCGTCGTGGCTGGTGGCGAGCAGGTCGAGCAGCGGAGCGCCCTCGTGCCGCTTGAGCCGGCCGGCGTCCAGGGCGCGCTCGGTCGTCCGGCGGGCCATCGCGACGTAGGCGGCGACCGACTCCGGCGCCCGCTCGGCGAGGGTCTCCAGGTGGCGGCCGACGGTGCCGACGTCCCCCCGGCTCACCGGGCCGGTCAGGCCCCGGTCACCGCGGCGCAGCCCGTTGTCCAGGGCCGCGGTCAGCAGCGGGGCGAGGATCCGGCCGGGCTCGGCGACGCCGGCGGTGCGGAGCAGGTCCGCCGCCTCGGCCACCAGGGTGACCAGGTGGTTGGCGCCGGTGACCAGCGCCGCGTGGTACAGCGTGCGGTCGGCCTCGGCGACGAAGAACGGCTCGCCGCCCATCTCCAGGACCAGCGTCTCGGCGACCGGCCGGTAGGCGGGCGCGCTGGTCACCCCGAAGGGGCACCCCGCGAGCCGGTCGGCGTCCTCGGGCGCACCGGTGAAGGTCATCGCCGGGTGCAGCGCCAGCGGCAGGACACCGGCGCGCTCGGCCGGTGCGAGCACGGCGAGACCGTGCGCGCCGGAGGTGTGGAAGGCCAGCTGGCCGGCCCGCCAGGCGCCGGTCTCGGCGAGCCCGGCGACCAGTCCGGCCAGGGTGTCGTCGGGCACGGCGAGGACGACCAGGTCGGCCGCGGCGACCACCTGGTCGGCGGGCAGCAGGGGGACGCCGGGCAGCAGGCGGGCGGCGCGCTCGGCGGAGGCGGTGGAGAGG
>CADCUY010000452.1 GCA_902806005.1 uncultured Quadrisphaera sp.
TGCCGCCCAGCTGCAGCCCGGCGACACCGTGGTCGTCGTCTCCGGCCAGGTCGTCCCCGGCGACGGCGACGTCGTCGAAGGCATCGCCAGCGTCGACGAGTCGGCGATCACCGGGGAGTCCGCACCGGTCATCCGCGAGTCCGGCGGCGACCGCTCGGCGGTCAACGGCGGTACCACGGTGCTGTCCGACCGGATCGTCGTGCGGATCACCAGCAGGCCCGGCGAGACGTTCGTCGACCGGATGATCGCGCTGGTCGAAGGGGCGGCACGGCAGAAGACGCCGAACGAGATCGCGCTCAACATCCTGCTGAGCTCGCTCACCATCGTCTTCCTGCTCGCGGTGGTGACCCTGCAGCCGGTCGCGATCTACTCGGGTGCCCGGCAGGACACCCTGGTGCTCATCGCCCTCGTGGTCTGCCTCATCCCCACGACCATCGGCGCGTTGCTGTCGGCCATCGGCATCGCGGGGATGGACCGGCTCGTGCAGCGCAACGTGCTCGCCATGAGCGGCCGCGCCGTGGAGGCCGCCGGCGACGTGGGCACCCTGCTGCTCGACAAGACCGGCACCATCACGCTCGGCAACCGGCAGGCGGCGCAGTTCGTCGCCGTCGGCGGCGCGGAGGACGACGAGGTGGCCGATGCCGCCCAGCTGGCCTCCCTGGCAGACGAGACCCCCGAGGGGCGCAGCATCGTCGTCCTGGCCAAGACGGCGTTCGGCCTCCGCGAGCGGACCGACCTACCCGGCGCGGAGTTCGTCCCCTTCACCGCCCAGACCCGCATGAGCGGCGTCGACCTGCCGGGCGGGCGACAGCTGCGCAAGGGCGCGGCCGGGGCCGTCGCCGAGTGGGTGCGGTCGCAGGGCGGCCCCGTCCCGACCGACGTCGCCGAGGTCGTCGACGGGATCGCGGCGTCCGGAGGCACGCCTCTCCTGCTGGCGGAGGCCGGACCCGGCCGGGGTGGAGGGGCGGATGGCCGGCACGGCGCTCGCGTCCTGGGCGTGATCGAACTCAAGGACGTCGTCAAGGAGGGCATGCGCGAGCGCTTCGACGAGCTGCGCCGGATGGGCATCCGCACCGTGATGATCACCGGCGACAACCCCCTCACGGCGAAGGCGATCGCGGAGGAGGCCGGGGTCGACGACGTCCTGGCCGAGGCGACGCCCGAGATGAAGATGGACCTGATCAAGGCCGAGCAGGCCGGCGGCAAGCTCGTCGCGATGACCGGGGACGGCACCAACGACGCCCCCGCGCTCGCGCAGGCCGACGTCGGGGTGGCCATGAACACCGGCACCTCCGCGGCGAAGGAGGCGGGGAACATGGTCGACCTCGACTCCGACCCCACCAAGCTCATCGAGATCGTCGCCATCGGCAAGCAGCTGCTGATCACCCGCGGGTCGCTGACCACGTTCTCCATCGCCAACGACGTCGCCAAGTACTTCGCGATCATCCCGGCGATGTTCGCCGTGGCCCACCCGGGCCTCGACGCGCTCAACGTCATGCGGCTGGCCACCCCGGAGAGCGCGATCCTCTCCGCGGTGATCTTCAACGCCGTGGTCATCGTGGCCCTGATCCCCCTGGCGCTGCGCGGCGCCAGCTACACGCCGAGCTCCGCCTCGAGCATGCTCCGGCGCAACCTCACGATCTACGGGCTCGGCGGCCTCGTCACGCCCTTCCTCGGCATCAAGCTCATCGACCTCGTGGTGGGCACCCTCCTCGGGATCGGATCCTGACGCCCATGACCGCGCTGCGCACCCTCCCCGCCCAGCTGCTCGCCGCCCTGCGCGCCCTCGTGGTGCTCACGGTGCTGCTCGGCGTCGTCTACCCCCTCGTCGTGCTCGGCATCGGGCAGGTCGCGTTCCGGGAGAACGCGAACGGCTCCCTGCTCGAGGTCGACGGGCGGGTGGTCGGCAGCGACCTCGTCGGCCAGGCCTTCACCGACCCCGGGACCGGGGAGGCGCTGCCGCAGTACTTCCAGTCCCGGGCCTCGAACGCGGGGGACGGCTACGACCCCACGGCCACCGCCGCGTCGAACCTCGGGCCCGAGGACGAGGGCCTGCTGGCCGACGTCGAGGCGCGCCGGGCGGCGGTGACCGCCGTCGACGGACCACCCGCGGGGGCTGGGGTGCCGCCCGACGCGCTCACGGCGTCCGGCAGCGGCCTGGACCCCCACGTCTCGCCCGAGTACGCCCGACTGCAGGCCGCCCGCGTCGCGCGGGAGCGCGGCCTGGACCCCGCCGAGGTCGACGCGCTGGTCGAGGAGCACGTGCAGGGCCGGGTGCTGGGCTTCCTGGGTGAGCCCCGGGTGAACGTGCTGCGGCTGAACGCGGCGCTCGAGGGGCTCGCGTGATCACCCGCGCCCCCTCGGGGCGCACACTGCGACCATGACCCGCGGGTGCCTGCGCATCTACCTCGGCGCCGCCCCCGGGGTGGGCAAGACCCACGGCATGCTCAGCGAGGGCCGGCGCCGGGCCGCGCGCGGCACCGACGTCGTCGTCGGCCTGGTCGAGACCCACGGCCGGCCCCGCACGGCCGAGGCCGCCGAGGGCCTGGAGGTGGTGCCCCGGCGCACCGTCGAGCACCGGGGCGCCACCCTCACCGAGATGGACCTCGACGCCCTGCTCGCCCGGCGGCCCGAGGTCGCCCTGGTCGACGAGCTGGCGCACACCAACGCCCCGGGCTCGCGCCACCCCAAGCGGTGGCAGGACGTCGAGGAGCTGCTGGACGCGGGGATCGACGTCGTCTCGACGGTCAACGTGCAGCACCTGGAGAGCCTCAACGACGTCGTGGCGAAGATCACCGGCGTCCCGCAGCGCGAGACGGTGCCCGACCGGGTGGTGCGGGGGGCGCAGCAGGTCGACCTGGTCGACATGAGCCCCGAGGCCCTGCGCCGGCGGATGGCCCACGGCAACGTCTACGCCCCCGAGAAGATCGACGCCGCGCTGGGCAACTACTTCCGGCTGGGCAACCTCACCGCCCTGCGCGAGCTGGCCCTGCTGTGGCTGGCCGACAAGGTCGACGAGGGGCTGCACGCCTACCGCCGGTCGCAGGGGATCGACAGCACCTGGGAGACCCGCGAGCGCGTGGTCGTGGCCCTGACCGGCGGCCAGGAGGGCGACACGCTGCTGCGCCGCGCCGCGCGGATCGCCGCCCGGCAGACCGGCGGCGACCTGCTCGCCGTGCACGTGGCCCGCAGCGACGGGCTGCAGCGCACCGCCACGGGCGCGCTCTCGCGCCAGCGGGCCCTGGTGGAGTCGCTCGGCGGCAGCTACCACGTGGTCGTCGGCGACGACGTGCCCACCGCCCTGCTCGACTTCGCCCGCGCCGAGAACGCGACGCAGCTGGTGCTCGGCGCCTCCCGGCACGGCCGCCTGGCCCAGCTGCTCGGCCCGGGCACCTCGACCTCCGTCGTGGCCGGCTCGGGCTCGATCGACGTCCACCTGGTCACCCACGACCAGGCCTCCCGCGGCGCCGGCCTGCCCCGGCTGACCGGCGGGCTCACCCCGCGCCGCCGCCTGGCCGGCGTCGCGACGGCACTGGTGCTGCTGGCCGGTCTGACCGCGGTGCTGACCGCTCAGCGCGGCGCCCTCTCGCTGAGCTCCGACCTGCTGCTGTACCTCGCCGCCGTGGTCGTCGTCGCGCTGGTCGGCGGGCTGTACCCGGCCCTGGTCGCCGCGGTGGCCGCGGCGCTGCTGGCCAACGCGCTGTTCACCCTGCCGCTGTACTCGCTGCGGATCACCGCGGCCGACGACGTGGTGGCCCTGGTCGTCTTCGTCCTCGTGGCCGTCGCGGTCGCCACGGTCGTCGACCGCGCCGCGCGGCGCTCGCAGCAGGCCGCGCGCTCGCGGGCCGAGGCGGTGGCGCTGGCCACCCTCAGCGGCGACGTGCTGCGCGGCGAGCGCACCCTGCCGGCGCTGCTGGCCCGGGCCCGCGAGCTGTTCGGCCTCGACGAGGTGAGCCTGGTCGAGCGGGTCGACGGCGAGGAGGTGCTCGTGGAGCGGGCCGGCCGCCCAGGGGACCTGGGCCCGGGCGGGACGGGCGAGGGCTCCTCGGTCACGCACGTGCCGGTCGCCGAGGGCGTGCGCCTGGAGCTGCGGGGCCGCCCGGTCGCGGCCGGCGACCTGCGGGTGCTCGCCGCCTACGGGGCCCAGGTCGCCGTCTCGCTGGAGCGGGGGCGGCTGAAGGCCCAGGCCCGCGAGGCGGCGGCGCTCGGCGAGGTCGACCGCGTGCGCACCTCGCTGCTCGCCGCCGTCGGCCACGACCTGCGCACGCCGCTCTCGGCGGCGAAGGCCTCCGTCAGCTCCCTGCGCGGCAGCGACGTGCGCTGGACCGACGCCGAGCGCACCGAGCTGCTCACCACCGCCGAGGAGTCGCTGGACCAGCTCGACGACGTGGTCTCCAACCTGCTCGACATGAGCCGGCTGCAGGCCGGCGTGGTCGCCGTGCACCGCCAGCGGGTGAGCGTCGAGGACGTGCTGCCGCTCGCCGCGCTGGCCGCGCTCGGCGACCGGCTCGACCTCGACCTCGGCGACCAGCCCCCCGAGGTGGAGGCCGACCCCGGGCTGCTGGAGCGCGTGCTGGCGAACCTGCTGCAGAACGCCGCGCGCCACGCCCCGGCCGGCAGCCCGGTGCGGCTGTCGGCGAGCCGGCTCGGGCCGCGGGTCGAGGTGCGGGTCTGCGACCGCGGCCCCGGGGTGCGCGACGCCGACAAGGCGCGGGTCTTCGCCCCGTTCCAGCGCCTGGACGACCGCTCCTCCTCCGGGCACGGCGCCGGCGTGGGCCTGGGCCTCGCCGTCTCGCGGGGCTTCGTCGAGGCGATGGGGGGCGCGCTGACCGCCGAGGACACCCCGGGCGGCGGCCTGACGATGACCGTGTCGCTGGCGGCGGCGTGACCAGCGTGCTGCTCGTCGACGACGAGCCGCAGCTGCTGCGCGCCCTGGGCATCAACCTGCGGGCCCGCGGCTACCAGGTGCACACGGCGGCGACCGGGGCCGAGGCCCTGCGCCTCGCGGGCCGGCACCAGCCCGACGCCGTCGTGCTCGACCTGGGGCTGCCCGACCTCGACGGCGTGGAGGTGATCGCGGGCCTGCGGGGGTGGACCACCGTGCCGATCGTCGTCCTCTCGGCCCGCCGGGAGCTGGCCGACAAGGTCGAGGCCCTCGACGCCGGGGCCGACGACTACCTGATCAAGCCGTTCGCCGTCGACGAGCTGCTGGCCCGGCTGCGGGCCGCGGTCCGGCGCGGGGCCACCGGCCCGGCGGGGGAGCCGCTGGTGGAGACGGCGGCCTTCACCGTCGACCTCGTGCGCAGCAAGGTCGTGCGCGACGGCGCCGACGTCCACCTCAGCCCCACGGAGTGGCGCGTGCTGGAGGTGCTGGCCCGCAACGCCGGCCGCCTGGTCGGGCAGCGCCAGCTGCTCCAGGAGGTGTGGGGGCCCGCCTACGGCACCGAGACCAACTACCTGCGGCTGTACATGATCAAGCTGCGCCGCAAGCTCGAGCCGGTGCCCTCGCGGCCCCGGCACCTGATCACCGAGCCCGGGCTGGGGTTCCGGCTGCAGGGCTGACCCGGCCGCCGCCGTCCGCCGCCGCCGTCCGCCGACGCCGTCAGCCGGCCAGGCGGAACCAGACGGCCTTGCCCTGGGCCTGGCGCGGCAGCCGCCCCGGCGCCGGGGCGCCGTCCGCCGGTGCGGCGGCGTCGGGGATGCCCGGCTCGCGCACGCCCCAGGCGTCGCTGATCAGCTCGACCAGGGCCATCCCGCGCCCGCTCTCGTCCAGCGGCTCCGGGGTGCGGGCCACGGGCCAGGACGGGCTGCTGTCGCTGACCGACACCGCGATGCCGTCCGGGCCCTCGCAGTCCAGCTCCATCGTCACCAGCGACCCGCCGTGGACGACCGCGTTGGTGACCAGCTCCGAGACCAGCAGCTCCACCTCGTCGCGGGTCTCGCGCGAGTGCCGCTCGCACAGCGCGTTGCGCACGAAGGCCCGCGCGAGCAGCGGGGCCTTCGGGTCCTTGGGCAGCCTGAGCCGCACGGGGGCCCTCCTTCCGGTGCGCCGACACGGCGCAGCGTCGGGAAGTGTGCCAGCCACCGGCGCCTCCCGGGCGCGACCCGCTGCACCGGGGTCCCCGGGCTGCGCCTCCGGCGGCGGGTGACCGACCATGGGCCCCATGACCGTCACCGCCCCCTCGTCGTCCGGGACGCTGCGGCCCGCTCCCGGCGCGCCGGCCGACGACCGGCAGCGGGCGTGGTGGCGCACCGCGGTGATCTACCAGGTGTTCCTGCGCAGCTTCGCCGACGGGAACGGCGACGGCGTCGGCGACGTGCCGGGCCTGCGCTCGCGGCTGGGCCACCTGGCGGCGCTCGGCGTCGACGCCGTGTGGGTCAACCCCTGGTACCCCTCGCCGATGGTCGACGTGGGCTACGACGTGGCCGACTACCGCGACGTCGACCCCCGCTTCGGCACCCTGGCCGACGCGGAGGCGCTGGTCGCCGAGGCCCACGCCCTGGGCCTGCGGGTGCTGCTGGACATCGTGCCCAACCACACCTCGAGCGCCCACCCGTGGTTCCGCGCGGCGCTGGCCGGCGACCCCGCGGCCCGGGCGCGCTACCTGTTCCGCCCCGGGCGCGGCCCGGGGGGCGACCTGCCGCCCAACGACTGGGAGAGCTGCTTCCGCGGCCCCGCGTGGACGCGGACGGTGGACGCCGACGGCCGGCCCGGCGAGTGGTACCTGCACATGTTCGCCCCCGAGCAGCCCGACCTCGACTGGACCAGCCCGGAGGTGCGCGCCGAGTTCGAGGACGTGCTGCGCTTCTGGTTCGACCGCGGGGTCGACGGGTTCCGGGTCGACGTCGCGCACGGGCTGGTCAAGGCGCCGGGCCTGCCCGACGCCCGCGGGGCCGACCGCCGCACCGAGCCGCACCCCGGCTGGGACCAGGACGGGGTGCACGAGGTCTACCGGCAGTGGCGCGCGGTGGCCGACGCCTACGACCCGCCGCGGGTCTTCGTGGCCGAGGCGTGGGTGCCCCGCCCCGAGCGGCTGCCGCTGTACCTGCGCCCGGACGAGCTGCACACCGCCTTCGAGTTCGACCCGCTGCACGTGGCCTGGCGCCCCGGGCCCTGGCGCCGCGTGGTCGAGCGGGGCCTCGCCGCGGCGGCCGCCTCCGGGGCGCCGAGCGCGTGGGCGCTGACCAACCACGACGTCGTCCGGCAGGTCACCCGCTACGCCCGCTCGCAGCCGCCCGAGAAGGGCTCGAACGAGGCCGAGCGCGCGCGGTGGGGCACCGAGGCGCCCGACCTCGAGCTCGGGCGGTGGCGGGCGCGGGCCGCGGCGACGATGACCATGGCCCTGCCGGGGGCGGCGTACCTCTACTCCGGCGAGGAGCTCGGCCTCCAAGAGGTCGAGGACATCCCCGACGCCCGGCGGCTCGACCCCATCCACACCCGCTCCGGCGGCACCGACCCCGGGCGCGACGGCTCCCGGGTGCCGCTGCCGTGGTCGGGCACCGAGCCCCCGTACGGCTTCTCCCCGCCCGGCTCGGCCCCGACCTGGCTGCCGCAGCCGAGCGGCTGGGCGGGGCTGACCGCGGCCGCCCAGGAGGCCGACCCGGGCTCGACGCTGCGGCTGTACCGCACGCTGCTGGCGCGGCGCCGCCAGCTGATGACCGGCCCGGAGCCGCTGGAGTGGCTGAGCGCTCCCGAGGGGGTGCTGGCCTTCGCCCGTGGCGCCGCGCAGTGCTGGGTCTCCTTCGGGCCCGACGACGTCGCGCTGCCGGAGGGCTGGCGGGTCGTGGTCTCCTCGCGGCCCGGCGTCGACGCGGTGCTGCCGCCGGACACGGCCGTGTGGCTCGTGCCCGTGGGGGCGCCCGAGCCCGCAGCCTGAGCCCCGGAGGCGGGCGCCCACCCCGACGATTCTGAGGTCAGGGCCGCCGAACCGCTCCGGAACTCACCCGTAGCCGAGATCGTCGAGGTCGGTCATGGCTGGCCGACGCCTGGACCGCGCCAGCCGTCGGCCGGTGGGTCTTGGGCGTCGAGCCATTCGGTGAAGACTCGGACGGCCGCGTCGTGGAGCGCGGGCGCGGCCTCGGCCGCCTGGCGGCGTAGCGACCCGGGGTGGATGCCGGCGGCGAGCAGGGCGCCGGCATGGCCGACCAGCCAGCGCTCGAGGTCGCGCTGACCGGTCTCGAGGTGGAACTGCAGGGCCAGGACGTGAGGCCCGACGGCGAACGCCTGGTGCGGGGTCGAGGCGGTGGCGGCGAGCAGGTCAGCGCCCTCGGGCAGGGCGAACTGGTCGTCGTGCCAGTGCAGCACCGGGACGCCGACCAGGTGGCGCAGGGGGGAGTCGCGGCCCCGGTCGGTGAGGGTCAGCGGGGCGTACCCGATCTCGGACCGGCCGGTGGCGCGCACCTGCGCGCCGAGGGTCCTGGCGACCAGCTGGGCGCCGAGGCAGATCCCGAGGGTCGGCCGCCCGGCGCGCACCCGGTGTTCGATGGCGGCCAGTTCGGGCACGAGGAACGGGTAGCGGTCCTCGTCGTTCGCGCCGATCGGGCCGCCGAGGACGACGAGCAGGTCGGCGGCCCCGACGGTGGCGGCGTCGATCGCGTCGATCCCGGCGTCGAGGTATCGGACTTGGGTGCCGCGGTCGGCGAGCACGTCGGCGAGCCCCCCGAGGTCCTCGAAGGCCGAGTGGCGGATGACCACGGCGGTGCTCGTGCGGGGGCTCATGCGCGCAGGTACGAGGCGCCGTTGAGGTCCAGCACCGTCCCCGAGGCCCACACCGCGTCCGGTGACGCCAGGTAGACCACGGCGGCGGCGACCTCCTCCGGCGTCCCCACCCGACCGAAGGGGCTCTGCGCGCGCAGCGCCTCGCCCGTCGCCCCCGCCAGCTGCTCACCCTGCCGCTCGGTGGCCACCGGTCCGGGTGCCACGGTGGTGACGGCGATGCCGTGCGGTGCCAGCGCGACGGCCATCGACTGCCCGAAGGAGTGCAGGGCGGCCTTGCTCGCGCCGTAGGCGGGGTGGTCGGGCTCGCCGCGGGAGGCGCCGCGCGAGCCGACGTTCACGATGCTGCCCCGCGTCCCCCGCTCGAGCATGCTCCGGGCCACCCAGTAGGTCAGGTCGGCAGCCCCCAGCAAGGTGACGGCGAGCGTGGTGCGCCACACGTCCTGCCACTGGGCGAAGGAGGCCTCCGCCACCCGGTGCGTGCTCTGCGCGGTCGGTGCCACTGCCGCGTTGTTGACCAACACGTCCACCCCGCCCAGCGCCCGTTCGGCGTCCTCGGCGATGCGGTGGGCGGCGCCGGCCTCGCTCAAGTCGCCGCGGACCAGGACGTGGCCCGTGCCCGGCAGGGCCGTGAGCGTCTGCTCGGCGTCCTCGTGTCGCGTCGCGTAGTGCACGGCCACCCGGTCGCCGCCCGCGGCGAGGGCGAGCGCGACGGCCCGGCCGATGCCCCTGGAGGCCCCGGTGACCAGGACGCCCCGGTTCACGCGAAGACCTGCGACTCGTCGGTGAAGGCCTTGAACTCGAGGGCGTTGCCCGCCGGGTCGGTGAGGAAGACCGTCCACTGCTCGGCCGGCTCGCCGGCGTACCGCTGGTAGGGCTCGATGACGAAGTCCGTGCCGGCGTCGCGCAGCTGGTCGGTGAGGGTGTGGAAGGCATCGGCCGTCAGCAGCAGGCCGAAGTGGGGGACGGGGACGTCGTGCCCGTCGACCGACCCGAGCCCTGCGGCGCGGTGGGCTGCCGGGACGAGGTGCGTCACGAGCTGGTGGCCGTGTAGGTCCCAGTCCACCCAGTGGTCGGTCGAGCGACCACTGGCGAGGCCGAGGACTCGGCCGTAGAAGTCGCGGGCGCGCGCTAGGTCATCGACGGGGATGGCCAGGTGCACGGCGGGGCGGTCGGTCATGTCGGTCGGCTCCTCCGGGTCGGTCGGACCGCCACCTTGACGCGCCTTGCCCCGCAATGTCAACATTCGACATGTCTGTTCCTCTGCCAGAGATCAAGCGCAGGGGCCTCGCCGAGGAGGCCGCCGACCTGCTCCGCGAGGCGATCCTCAGCGGACACCTCGCCCCAGGGGCGTCGCTGCGCGAGGTGGAGCTGGCCACCGCCCTGGGTGTCTCGCGCGGCTCCGTGCGTGAAGGGCTGTCGCTGCTGGCGCGCGAAGGGATCGTGCGCAGCGCCTGGCACCGCGGCGCCGCCGTCGTCGACGTCACCCCCCGGGACGCCGACGAGGTGTACCGGCTGCGCGCGGCGCTCGACCGCCTCGCGGCCACGACGGCCTGCGACACGGCGACGCCGGAGCAGCTCGGCGGCCTGGACCGGCTCGTCGAGGCGATGGCCCGTGCGGTCGCCGCCGGGGTGGGCGGGGCGGGACTGCTCGCCCTCGACCTGCAGTTCCATGACGCCGTCTACGCGGCGGCGGGCAACGAGCGGTTGACTGCCGCGTGGCGGGCCGTGCGCTCCCAGGTGCACCTGTTCCAGGCGCGCCGGGTCGCGCTCGGCCACCAGCACTACCGCGAGCGGGTCGTGAACGAGCACCGCGAGCTGGCCGCGCTCCTGCGCTCCGGCGACCGCGCTGCCGTGGCCGCGACCGCGGAGGAGCACGTCGACGCCGCCCGTCGCAGCCTCCTCGCCGGACTGCGGTGACGCCTCACGTCCCGCAAGCACGACGAGGGCACGACCGCCCCCAGCACCTCCGCCCCGTGAAGGTCGAGCGCTGACCGCTTGCGGGCCCGGATGGCCGGTCACCCACGACCACCGTGAACACGGCTGTGAGGTCGGGTCAGCGCCGGCGCAGGGCCAGGACGTGGTCGGTGACGACCGCTGTCGCCCCGCCCGGCCCGGTCGCTGTGCGCTGACGGGCCTCGACGGCGTGCTCGAGCCAGTCGCTCGGCGTCAGCGCGAGGTCCTCGAGGGCCTGCCGGGCCGTGGGGAAGGTCTGGTCCTGGTCCCACGACCAGGGCGCGACCGACCCGTGGTCGACCACGAGCAGCAGCCCGCCCGAGGCGACCGCGGAGGCGCCGCGCCGCAGCACCGGCGCGGCGGCGTGCAGGAAGTGCGCGGTGACCAGGTCGAAGCGCCCCGCGGGGAAGGAGGCCGCCAGGTCGTGCCGCTCGGTCCTCACCCGTTCCCCCACACCCTCCTGCGCCGCTCGGGCGCTCAGGCGCTGCAGCGCCGACGCGGCGACGTCGACCGCCAGCACCCGCCACCCGCGAGCGGCCAGCCACACGGTGTCGGCGCCGTCGCCGCAGCCGAGGTCCAGGGCGGCACCGGCGGTCAGGTCCTCGCCGAGGGCGGTGACGACCTCGGCGAGCACGGCGTTCGGGCCGCCGCCGGCGGCGTGCTCGCACTGCCGGTGGTGCTCCTACCAGAACGCGGCGTCGTACCGCTGGGGCTCGCTCACAGCCCGTGCACCCGCTGGCCCTGCACCCGCCGGGCCACCTCTGCCTCCATGGCCGCGGAGAACGGCCCGTCGTCCGCGCCCCGACGTGGCAGCGGCGTCCTGCGGTGGGCCTGGACGGCGCGCGCGACGTCCTCGGCGACCAGGTCGGCGTTGATCGCCGCTCCTGCGGCGAGCCCGGCGGCGACCGCACCGGCCACCTGGGCGAGAGGGTCGGTGATGTTGCCGGCCAGGTGCACACCGGGCACCGACGTCGCGCCCCCGGCGCCGGACTCCACGCGGGTGCCGACCGGCACCGGTCCGAGGGAGGAGCCGGTCGCCGCCAGGCCCAGCCCGGCGAGGACGTCGGCGCGCGCCCGCAGCCCGGACCCGACCGCCAGCGCCTGGACGTGCACGACCGTGCCGTCGGCCAGGCGCACCCCGGCCAGCGCGTCGTCCTCGACGACCAGACCGGTGACCGTGCCGTCGACGACACCGATCCCGCGCGCCGACAGCTGCTCCCACTGCTCCTCGGTGGGCTCGGGCCCGGAGTGCAGGAACAGGGTCACCTCGTCGCTCAGCTGTCGCCACAGCTGAGCGGTGTGCACCGCCATCGGCCCGGTGCCCAGCACCCCGACGACCCGGTCGCGCACCTCCCAGCCGTGGCAGTACGGGCAGTGCAGCACGTCGCGGCCCCAGCGCTCGGCCAGGCCGGGGACGTCGGGGAGCACGTCGGACAGTCCCGTCGTGACCAGCAGGCGACGCGCAGTCGTGCGCCGGCCGTCGGCCAGCTCCACGACGAAGCGGTCGTCGGTGCCGGCCGCGGCCGTGACCTCGCCGGCAACGACGTGGCCGCCGTACCGTCGCACCTCCTCGCGACCGCGGGCGAGCAGCTCGGCCGGTGGCACACCCTCGTGCCCCAGCAGCCCGTGCACGCCCGCGGCCGGCGCGTTGCGCGGCTGTCCAGCGTCGACGACGAGCACGGTGCGGCGCGCCCGCGCCAGCACCAGGGCCCCGTTGAGCCCTGCCGATCCGCCGCCGACCACCACGACGTCATAGCCGTCCCTGAGCTCATCGGTCACCGTGACCACCTCCGCTCCAAGAGTGACCGCACTCGTAAGGTGGTGGCAAACATCCTTGCCGAGATGGCAAACTCGGCGCATGGATGATCAGGCGACCCAGGTCTTGGCGTCGGTAGGGCCCCGGCTCCGCGCGCTCCGTCGGCAACGGGACACCACGCTGACCGATCTCGCGATCGAGACCGGCATCTCGATCAGCACGCTGTCGCGGCTCGAGTCGGGCGAGCGCCGGCCGACGTTGGAGCTGCTGCTGCCCCTGGCCAGGGCGTACGGCGTCACCCTCGACCAGCTCGTGGACGCGCCTCCCACCGGGGACCCGCGCGTCACGCTGCGCCCGATCACCCAGCACGGCATGACCATGCTGCCGCTGACCCGTCGCGCCGGCGGGATCCAGGCCTACAAGCTGGTGATCCCGGCCGACCAGCGTCGTGACCCGGTCGCCCAGACCCACGACGGGTACGAGTGGCTGTACGTGCTCAACGGGCGGCTGCGGCTCGTGATGGGTGAGCACGACCTGGTGCTCTCACCCGGCGAGGCAGCCGAGTTCGACACCCGGGTCCCGCACTGGTTCGGGGCCGACGGGACGGAGCCGGTCGAGCTGCTCAGCCTCTTCGGCAGGCAGGGCGAGCGGGCTCACCTCCGCGCCCGTCCGGAGCCGCACCGACAGGGAAATCGGTCATCTGCCCAATAGCGGCGCGAAAGCGGACCAAGCGGTGCACCATGGAAGCGGCGCGGGTCGTTCACTGACAAGGGCAGCGGCCCGCGCCACTCCACGGTCGGCTGACCAGCTCGGGCCGGGTCGGCTCAGGAGCCGGGGCAGTGCAGGAGCCGCAGTGAGTCGCCCATC
Organism: uncultured Quadrisphaera sp.; assembly: GCA_902806005.1. Classification (GTDB taxonomy): domain Bacteria; phylum Actinomycetota; class Actinomycetes; order Actinomycetales; family Quadrisphaeraceae; genus CADCUY01. The sequence goes on from CADCUY010000452.1 coordinate 13,296, forward strand.
AGCGGGACGTAGCGCCACGAGAGCTCGGCCGCACGGTCGCCCAGGCTGCAGGCGATGTCGAGCCGGTGCGGTGTCTCGAGGAAGATGACCTCGATCCGCACCCTGCCGTCGGCGAAACCTCCGGAGGCGGCGACCGGGATCGCCTCGCCCAGCGCGTCGAGCGGCGCCGACACCGTCCACGTCGAGGAGCCGACGGGGACGGTCACCGCGTGGGAGGCCTCGGTGAGGGTGACGTGCCAGACGTCGTCCGTCATGGACAGCGCGATCGAGCCGACGGCCGTGTCGCCGCGGGCGGTGAACGGCTCACGGGTCCACTCACGGGGGTCGATCGGGAAGGGTTCGGCGTCGCAGGCGGGCAGCCGGAGACCCTCGAGCCGGGAGGCGAGCCGCGAGTCCGACGCAGGACCCGGTGCCGGCCCCGAGGCTGGCCCCGAGGCTGGGGACGAGGGCTGACCGAGGCCGGGCAGCAGGCAGGACCACATCGCATCGAGGACGGCCTGCATCGCCTCGGTGCGCGCGGTGGTGACGACGACGGTGTCGTGGTCCGGCAGGACGACGCAGAACTGTCCGAAGGCGCCGTCGCCCCGGTAGCCGTGCCGGCTCATCCAGAACTGGTAGCCGTAGCCCTGCTCCCAGTCGACGTCGGCCTGGCGCCCGCCGTTGTCCACGTGTCTGGAGGTGGCGTCGGCCACCCACCACTCCGGGATCACCTGCCGGTTGCCCCATCGACCGCGCTGCAAGTAAAGCTGGCCGAGCTTGGCGACGTCCTCGGTGCGCACGTGAAGGCCGCTGAACCCCTGCTCACGCCCGGGTGGCCAGCAGTGCCAGCCGACCGGGCCGATGCCGAGCGGATCGAACAGCCGTGGCCGCAGGTAGGCGCTGAGGGTCATGCCGGCGTTGCGCTGGATCACGCTCGCCAGCGCGTAGGTGCAGGGCTGGCTGTAGGCGAAGGCGCGTCCCGGCTCTCCCTCGGGCGGGATGCGGAGGAAGCCGCGCACGGGCTCCTGCGGGTCGGAGGCCAACGCCTCGTCGAGCATGTCGCGGGTGTGACCGCTCGCCATGGTGGCGACGTCGCGGAGCCGGATCGAGCGACTGGCCGGATCGGTGATCTCGTCGCCCCACTCCGGGAAGTGCGACACCACGGTGTCGTCGAGGTCGAGCAGCCCCTCTGCCTGGGCGAACGCTGCAGCGGTGGCGGTGAAGCTCTTGCTGAGCGAGTACACCAGGTGCACCCGCTCGGAGGTGTACGGCGCCCACCAGCCCTCGACCACGACGTGGCCGTGCCGCACCACCATCAGGCTGTGCATCTCGACATCGGGATGCTCCTCGAGGGCGTCGAGGAAGGCCATCACGGCCTGCGAGTCGACCCCCTGCTCGGCAGGGGTGCTGCGCGGCAACGAGCTCGGCACGTCAGCCACCGTAGACGACAGCTACGACGACTGGGTCGCCCCGGTGGTGGGTCGCTCCGGCGTACGCCGTGCCGCGAAGGACGCCCACACCGACGTGCGGCCGGCCTCGTCCGTCGAGACCCCCCACTCCTGGCTCAACAGCGCCACGATGGCCAGCCCGCGCCCGGCGAGCCTCGGCTCCGACGAGGTCGGCTGGGCGGGGATCGATCTCGACCTGACCTGGACCGTCAGGAGGACGGCGTCGTCACGTTGCGACACGGTCATGGTGAAGGGGCTCCGCGCATGGGAGATGGCGTTCGTGGCGAGCTCGCTCGCGACCAGCCGCACGGGGTCCATGAGGTACCGGAGCCCGTGGTGGACGAGGTGGCTGCAGACGAAGCGCCGAGCCTTGAGGGCGCTGATGGGCTCAGCCGCGAGGACGGTCTCGTGGGACCAGTCGCCATGTTCGGTCATCGTGCCTGCCTCCGGGCCTCGGCTCTACCTGGGAGCCAGGACACAACGAGGTCCCTACGACCCCCACGGCGTGCACCCACACTACGCCGTGGGCGCCGTGCCGGGGCTACTCGGCGTTGCGCTGGTCGACGAGCTCCTGGGCGATGTCGCGGAGCTTGACGTTGCCGTGGGACGAGGCGCGGACGAGGAAGGCGAAGGCTCGGTCCTCGTTCATGTCGTAGCGCTCCATGAGGATCCCGATCGCCTCGCCGATCACCTTGCGGGACTGCAGGGCCTCGTTGAGCGTCGCGCGCTCCCGCGCATTGCCCAGGGCGATCGCAGCGTGAGCAGCGAAGAGGTCGGCAATCGGCTCTGCTTGCTCGTCCACGTCGTCGGAGAGCGTCGAGTAGA
>CADCUY010000453.1 GCA_902806005.1 uncultured Quadrisphaera sp.
CCGCCGAGGCGCTGATCGCCGCCTTCGTGGCCGAGGCCCGGGCCGCCGGCCCGGCCCCGCAATCGCTGCGGGCCCGCAGCTGGTCGGGGCGGCGCACCTACCGGACGCCGCTGCGGGGCTGGTACCTGCGCCTGGACCGCTCGTGCGCGGTGGGGGAGGACGGGCGCTTCCACCTGCTGTCCGTGCCCGACAGCCTGCTCGCCGCGCTGCGGGGGGTCGACGTGCCGGCGTCCGAGCCGGTGCTCGTGCTCGGCCGCGGCAGCCGCGACGGCGACTCGGTCACCCTGGCCGACGCCCTGGCGCGGGCCCTGGCCGGCGGGGACCCGGCGCCGTGAGGGCTCAGCCCGCGGCGACCTCGCCGGCCAGGCGCTCCTCGAGGTCGGCGAGGATCCGCAGCTCCCGCTGCTGGGAGACGAGGATCCCGTCGGCCAGCCAGCTCAGCTGCGGCTCGTCCGAGAGCGCGGTGAACGCCTCCGCCATCGCCACCGCCCCGAGGTGGTGGCGCTGCATCAGCTGCACGTAGAGCAGGTCGGCCTCCGCGCCGGAGCGCCGCCCGAGCTCGCTGAGCTCCTCGTCGCTGGCCATCCCCATCGCCGCGCGCAGCGCGTCGGGGTCGCTCACCGTCGCCGGCGTCACCCGCTCGGCGTCCGCCGCCGGTACCGGCGCCGCCCCAGCGCCCATATCGTGGGGTTCGTGCCCGCCCGCGGCAGCGCCCCCCGCGGTGCTCATCCACGCCATCGACGCCTGCGCGGTGGTCGCGGGCAGGCCCTCGGCGCGCAGCCAGCCCAGCATCACGCCCTGCTGCTCGGCCTGGCCGGTGACGACGTCGCGGGCCAGCTGGGCGACCTCGGGGTCGCTGCCGACCTGGCCGACGAGCTGGCTCATGACCACCGCCTGGTCGTGGTGCAGGTGCATGTCGCGGGCGAAGCCGACCTCGGGCGAGGACTCCGCGTAGCCGCGGCCCTGCACCACCGCGCCGGCCGCCAGCCCGGACAGCGCGAGCACCAGGGCGGCGGCGAGCGCCACGGCGACCGTGCGCCAGCGGGCGGGCACGGTGCGCCCGCCGCCCTCCGCGCCGGCGGTCTCGCGGCGGGGCCCCTCGGGCGCGTTCGTCGCGCGCT
>CADCUY010000454.1 GCA_902806005.1 uncultured Quadrisphaera sp.
GACGTGGTGCGGACGTGGTGCGGGCGGTGCGGCCGGCCGGAGGGCGGTGCGCCCCCCGGCCGGCCCTGCGTCGCCGGCCCGGTGGTGCGGGCCGGCGGCGCGGGTCACTCGAGGCCGAGACCGGCCTTGATGAACCCGTAGTTGTCGGTGTTGTCGTTGCGCCCCGCGAAGTTCTCCGCGGTCGGCCCCTGGGCGAAGACGGGGACGTCGGCGCCGGTGTGGTTGCCCGACAGGTAGGCGAGCCAGAGGCTGGCCTCCGGGGAGCCGTCCTCGACGCCCTCCGGGTCGTCGGGGGTGCGGAAGGTCGCCGGCGCGAAGGAGTTCGGGTCCTCCTGGCCGGGGGCGTTGAAGGTCGAGGCCTCGTCCTCGGTCTCGGCCGAGCCCGAGGTGATCGGGCTGCGGGCCGGGTCGAGCTCGTTGGCGTCCTGCTCGCGCGGCAGCCGGCTGGTGTTCGCCGGGTTGCCGGTGTCGATGTTGCCCGGGGGCACGTTGGCCTGGGCGTTGGTGAAGCTGCCCTGGCCGATGATGTTGAAGCCGGCGCACTCGTGGTCGGCGGTGACCACCACGAGGGTGTCGCCGGCCTCCTCCGCGTAGTCCAGCGCCACCTTGACGGCGTCGTCGAACTCCTTGATCTCGCGCAGGGTCTGGGTGGCGTCGTTGGCGTGCGAGCGCTTGTCGATCAGCGCGCCCTCGACCTGCAGGAGGAAGCCCTCCTCGGCGTCGTCGTCCTCGAGCAGCGCGATGGCCTTGGCGGTCATCTCCGACAGCGACGGCTCGTCGGCCTCGACGGCGTCGGGGTCGTCGGCCTTGGTCTGCTCCACGGTGAGGTTGCCGCGGTTGAACAGCCCGACCACCTTGTCGTCGTCGACGCCCTCGAGGTCCTCGCGGGTGGCGACCTCCTGGGTCTCGGCGGTCTGCGCCCCGGGCTCGAGCGACGGGTCGCCGAAGCTGCCGAGCACGGTGTAGCCCTGGGCCTCGAGCGCCTCGGCGTCGGCGGGCTCGAACCGCTGGAGGCCGCCGCCGAGGATGACGTCGGCGGTGCCGTTGCGAGCCACCTGCTGGGCGATCGGGGTCTCCCCCGCGCTGGGCTGGCGGTCGGGGTCGACCGGCTCGCCGGCGTCGACCGCGGCCTGCTCCTCGTCGGTGAGCTCCTCCGGCACGAAGCCGCACTCCTCCGACATCATCTGGGTGCTCGGGCCCTGGCAGCCGCGGAGGCTGACGTGCGCCATCATCGCCGCCGGGGTGGCGTCGGTGACCTCCGAGGTGGTCACGTTGCCGGTGCGGTACCCGGCGGCCTTGGCCTCCTCCATCACCGTCGGGACGACGTTGCCGAAGGAGTCCTTGCCGATCGCGGCGTTGTAGGTCTTCACACCGGAGGCCCACGCGGTGCCGGACGACGCGGAGTCGGTGACGTACTCGGGCTGGTCGGAGCCCTCCTTGACGGCGTACGTCGAGGTCGTGCCCAGCACGTCCATGGTCTCCATGTTCAGCGCCCCGTCGGCGCCGTAGAAGCGCTGGCGCCCGGCGTTGACGTGGGTGATGCCCATGCCGTCGCCGACCATGTAGATCACGTTCTTGGCGTGCTCGGTCTCCGAGGCGACCGAGGCGCCTCCGGTCGCCACCACGCCGGCGACACCGGCCACGACCGCGGTCGCCGCTGCCGCGACGCGTCTCGTCCTTCGATCCACAGGTCCTCCAACTGGCTGCCCGGGCGCTGGGGGGACAGCGCGCGGCGGCCCGGGGTGTCCGGGCCGAGGGACAGGCTGGACCGGACGGGTGACGTGGCGAACCGTGCGCATGTGCACATCTCGGACCCGCCAGGCGAACACCGGGTGAACGGCGCGGTGCACCCGCGCGGCCGGGCGGCGACCAGCCCTGCGGACGCCGCGCACCCGCCACCGGGCGGAGCGGGCGGGACGGGCCGACTAGGCTGGTCCGGCTGGTCGAGTGGGCCGGTCGGTGACCCGCCCGGGGCACCGCACGCTGGGCGCCCGCAGGCCGGGCGGCCGTGCGATGGGCGCCGCGCGAGGGCTCGGGCCCCGTGAGGAGGTGCCAGTGTCGTCAGCGCCACCCCCGCCGCCGCCGGAGGAGCCGACCCCCGCGCACCGGTCGTCGGCGCTCGCCGAGCCCGTGATGCTGGCGGCCTTCGAGGGGTGGAACGACGCCGGCGAGGCGGCCACCACGGCGCTGGCCCACCTGCACCGGGTCTGGGACGCGCACGAGGTGGCCCGGCTGGACCCCGAGGAGTACCACGACTTCCAGGTGAACCGGCCGCTGGTCGCCACCGGCGACGACGGGCTGCGGCACATCGTCTGGCCGACGACCACGCTGTCGGTGGTGCAGGCCCCCGTCACCGGGCGCCAGCTGGTGCTCGTGCAGGGCATCGAGCCGTCGATGCGCTGGCGGCGCTACACCGACGAGGTGCTCGGCCACGCCGAGCGGCTCGGGGTGCGCGCCCTGGTGACCCTCGGCGCGCTGCTCGCCGACACCCCCCACACCCGCCCCATCCCCGTCTCCTCGACCACCGACGACGACGACCTGCTGCGCCGGCTGTCGCTGGAGCGCTCCACCTACGAGGGGCCCACGGGCATCGTCGGGGTGCTGGCCGAGGCGGCGATCACCCGCTCGCTGCCGTCGCTCTCGCTGTGGGCCGCGGTGCCGCACTACGTGGGCCAGTCGCCCTCCCCCAAGGCCGTGCTGGCGCTGCTCAGCCGGGTCGAGGAGCTGCTCGGCGAGCCGGTGCCGCTCGGCGACCTCGCCGACGACGCCCGGGCGTGGGAGCACGGGGTCGACGAGCTGGCCGGGGAGGACGCCGAGATCGGCGAGTACGTGCGCCAGCTGGAGGAGGCCAAGGACACCGCCGACCTGCCGGAGGCCACCGGCGAGGCGATCGCCCGCGACTTCGAGCGCTACCTGCGCCGGCGCCGCGACGACGGGCCCGCCCGGGGCTGAGCACCCGGGAGCTGTCGCCCCTGCGCCTCCGACAGCGGTGTTCGTGGTGGTCGCGGGTGGCCGGGTGACCCCGGACGCGCGCTCAGTCCTCGATGACGAGGGCGCTGGCCCGGGCGGAGGCGTGCCGCAGCTCCCGCAGCGGGACGTAGGCGGGGTCGTCGAAGTAGTCGCGCACCGCTTGCTTGTCGGGGAAGCGCATGACCACCCCGATCGCCGGCTCGTCGGTGCGCTCGATCCCGAGAGGCGCGGTGTCCCGGGCCAGCGGCTCGCCGCCGTGCCGGGCCGCCACCTGCAGCGCCCCGACCTCGTAGCGGCCCCACCCCTCGGCCGCGGTGGGGTTGATCTCGATGATCAGGTATGCGCTCATGGTGCAGCTCCTCCGCGTCGACTGTTCGTGTCCAGTCGAACCGTACGCCATCGTTCGATGAAGTACGTACTGCCGTAGGGTCAGTGGCGTGCAGACCTTGACCCACCCGACTCCGGAGCAGCTGCGGCTGGAGGCGGTGCTCGACGCCCTGGCCAGCCCGGTGCGCCTGCGGATCGTCGGGCGCCTCGCCCAGGGCGCCGAGCTCACCTGCGGCACCGTGCTCCCCGACGTGCCGCCGTCCTCCGCCAGCCACCACTGGCGGGTGCTGCGCGAGAGCGGCGTGCTCTTCGCCCGCCGCGAGGGGCGGGTCATCGTGCACTCGCTGCGCCGCGACGACCTGGACGGCCGCTTCCCGGGCCTGCTGGACGCCGTGCTGTCCGCTCTGCCCGCGCGGGCCGCCGACGAGTCCTGAGGGCGTCGACAGCCGCACGGCCCCCGGGGGCCGGCCTCACAGCGGTGTGACGGTGGGTCGACGGCAGGGGAGCTGCCTCGAGCTCGCTCGACACGGGGCGTCGGTGGTCCAGGCTCGGTCGGGGTGAGTCTGCCGAGGGCCCGTCGGCGTCGGCGGTGGTGGTTCCGCTCGCTCCGGGTGACGTTCGCCCGCCGCGGCTGCTGGCGGGGGGCCCACCGCTGGCGGTCGAGGACGGTGCGCTGGAGCCGGGCGGTCCCCGGCCGTCGAGGAGGCGTCCAGCGCGGTCCCCGCCGCTCCACAGGCGTGGCGCGCACCCGCGCCGGCTCCCCGCGACCACCACGGACACCGCTGTCAGAGGCGCACGCCGAGCAGCGCGCCCACGGTGCGCGCGACGAGGTCGGGGGCGCCCTCCACGGCGTCGTCCGCGGGCTCCTCGGACGCCGCGACCCACGCGTCGACGGCGGCGAGCGCCCCGGGGGCGTCGAGGTCGTCGGCGAGGCGCTCGCGGACGGCGGCGAGCACGGGCCGGGCGTCGGGGCCGTGGCGGCGGGCGAGGGCCTGGCGCCAGCGCACGGCGCGCGCGGTGGCCTCGGCCATGCCGGCGGTCGACCACGACCAGTCGCTGCGGTAGTGGTGGGCGAGCAGGGCCAGGCGGATCGCCGCCGGGTCGGTGCCCTGGGCGCGCAGCCGGGAGACCAGCACGAGGTTGCCCCGCGACTTGCTCATCTTCGTGCCCTCCAGGCCCACCATCCCGGCGTGCACGTAGCGGCGGGCGAAGGGCGGGCCGTCGAGGGCGTGCCCGTGCGCGGCCCCCATCTCGTGGTGGGGGAAGACCAGGTCGGAGCCGCCGCCCTGCACGTCGATGTGGGGGCCGAGGTGGTCGCGGGCGATGACGACGCACTCGACGTGCCAGCCGGGCCGCCCGGGGCCCAGGCTCGCGCCGTCCCAGCTGGGCTCCCCCTCGCGGTGGGCGCGCCAGAGCAGGGCGTCCAGCGGGTCGCGCTTGCCCTCGCGGTCGGGGTCGCCGCCGCGCTCGGCGAACAGGGCGAGCATCTGCTCGCGGCCCAGGTGGCTGACCTCCCCGAAGCGGGGGTCGGCGGCGACGGAGAAGTACACGTCGCCCTCCACGGCGTACGCGGCGCCGGCGGCGACCAGGGCCTCCACGGCGGGCACGATCGAGGGGATGGCCTCGACGGCACCGACCCACTCCTGCGGGGGCAGCACGTCCAGGGCGGCCATGTCGGTGGCGAACAGCGCGGTCTCGACGTCGGCCAGGTGGCGCCAGTCGACCCCGGTGGCGGTGGCCCGCTCGAGCAGGGGGTCGTCGACGTCGGTGACGTTCTGCACGTAGTGCACCGCGTGCCCGGCGTCGAGCAGGACGCGGTGCAGCAGGTCGAAGGCGACGTAGGTGGCGGCGTGGCCCATGTGCGTGGCGTCGTAGGGGGTGATCCCGCACACGTACATCCGCACCGGAGCCCCGGGGGCCTCGGCGACCGGCGCCAGCGCCCCGGCGGCCGTGTCGTGCACCCGGACGGTGCCGCCGGCACCGGGGAGCGCGGGCACGGGGCGGGCGGTCCAGGTCTGCACGCCGGCCAGCGTAGGTGGGCCGCCCGGCGCGGGTGGACGCAGCGGCGGGCGGCTCAGAACAGCGGCCAGGGCACCGCGGGCCCCCCGGGCGCGGGCCGGGGGTGGCGGCAGCGCTGGCGCAGCGCGGAGATCCGCCGCTCCAGGGCCGCCACCTCGGCCCGGGTCAGCAGCGGGGCCAGGGCCTCGCGCAGCCCGCCGCGCTCCAGGGCCCCGGCGGTGACCTCCAGGCGCGCGGTGCCGTCGCGGTCGATCCGCTCGCCGCCCCAGCCCCACAGCACCGTGCGCATCTTCGGCTCCGCGTGGAAGGCCAGGCCGTGGTCGACCCCGAGCACCCTTCCGGCGGCCGCTCCGGCCCCGGGCCCGCCGCGCAGCACGTGCCCGCCCTTGCGGTCGGCGTTGTTGACCACGACGTCGAACAGCGCCATCCGCCGCAGCGCCGGGTCGTCGGCGTGGGCCACGACCACGGGCTCGCCGCCGTAGCCCGAGCCGGAGACGACCGTGCGCCACCCGGGGGGCACCTGCGCGGGGTGCAGGGCGTCGACCAGCCCCTCCCCCGGCTCGGAGGCCACCGGCGCGCCGTCGGGGTCCTCGGCGCCCACCCACTGCTGCACCGACCCGGGGCCGAAGGGGCCGTCGCGCAGCACGGTGGGCGGCACGACGTCCCAGCCGCCGGCGTCCGAGACCAGCCAGGCGGCGACCTCGCGCCCGGCGAGGGTGCCGTCGGGGAAGTCCCACAGGGGCCGCTCGCCGTCGACGGGCTTGTAGACCACGCTCGCGCGCGCCCCGCCGAGCTCGACGACGCCGAGCAGGGTGGCGTTGGAGGCCCCGACGATGCGGCCGACGACCTCGAGGTCGCCGAGGGCCATCAGGTCGAGCAGCTCGGCGGGGTCGGCGCCGGGGTCGGCGTCGCCCAGGGGCTCGCCGGCCGGGCCGCGGGGCCCGCCGGGGGCGCTGGTCAGCGCCGGTACCCGTTGGCCCGCGGGCAGACGTGGCCCTCGGCGTCGAGGGGGTCGGCGCACAGCGGGCACGGGCGCCGGCCCGCGCCGACCACGGCGATCGCCCGGGCGGCGAAGGCCCGGGCCTCGGCCCCGGTCAGGTGCACCCGCAGCAGGGTGCGCTCCCCGCCGGTCGCCGTGGGGTCGTCGGGCAGGTCGGCCGGGTCGTCGGTCTCGGGGTCGACCGCGGCGTCGGTGGCCAGGGCCTCGAAGCACTCGATGACGACCATCTGCCGGTCGCCGTCCCAGGCCAGGGTCATGGTGCCGACGCGGAACTCGTCCTCGATCGGGGTCTCCAGGGGCTCGTCGTCGCGGCGGTCCACGGGCGCGACGGCGGGCACGGGCGCGCTGCCGCCGGTGCGGCGCACGACCTCGTCGAGCAGCTCCTCGACCCGCTCGGCGAGCGCGGAGACCTGGAGCTTCTCGAGCGAGACGCTGGTCACCACGCGCCCGGCGCGGGCCTGGAGGAAGAAGGTGCGCGAGCCGGGGGCGCCCACGGTGCCGGCGACGAAGCGCTCCGGCGGGTCGAAGTCGAAGACCTGTCCGGCCATGGTCGGACCCTACCCGCGGTCCGCGACGGCGGCAGCGCCGCCGGGAGGGGCGGCCGTCGTCCCACCGCCGCCGGCGCCGCCGCCGATGACGGCGTCCGAGGCGCTGGCGGTCTGGGCGCCGTCGGCCGCGGGCGGCGGCGGGAGCAGCGCCGCGACGTCGCCCCCGGTGTCGTTGACGCGCACGGCGAACGGCCGCAGGGCGGTGTAGCGCACCGCCGAGACCGAGGCCGGGTCGACCACGAGCCGCTGGAAGGCGTCCAGGTGCATGCCCAGGGCGTCGGCGAGGACGGCCTTGATGACGTCGCCGTGGGAGACGGCGGCCCACACCGCGTGCTCGCCGTGCTCGGCGAGCACCTGGGCGTCGACCTCGCGGACGGCCTCGAGGGCGCGGGCCTGCATGGCGCGCATCGCCTCCCCGCCGGGGAAGAGGACCGCGCTGGGGTGGGCCTGCACCGTGGCCCACAGCGGCTCCTTGGTGAGCTCGCTGATCGGGCGGTTGGTCCACTGCCCGTAGTCGCACTCGGTGAGCCGGTCGTCGGTGCCCACCGGCGGCCGCGGGCGGCCCTCGGGGGCGCTCCCGGCGGCCACGGCGGCGGCGGTCTGCTGGCACCGCTCCAGGGGGCTGGCGAGGATCCGCACCAGGGGCACGGGGGCGAGGCGGGCGGCGAGGGCGGTCACCTGGTCGCGGCCGGTGGCGTCGAGGTCGACGCCGGGGGTGCGGCCCGCGAGCAGCCCCCCGGCGTTGGCGGCGGTGCGGCCGTGGCGCAGGAGCAGGACGGTGGGCACGCGCCCACCGTAGGCGGGCTCACCCGGTGGACCGCTCCAGCACCCCCGTCGCGAGCAGCGCGTACACCCCGAAGCCGAGCGCGATCCGGTAGAGCACGAAGGGGGTGAAGGTGTGGTGGCTGATGTAGCGCAGCAGCCAGGCGATCACCGCGTAGCCGACCGCGCCGGCGAGCACGGTGGCGGCGATCGTCGGGCCCCAGGAGACGCGGTCGGGCTCGCCGAGGGCGCTGACCGCCTCCAGGGTGCCCGCCCCGACCACGGCGGGGATGGCGAGCAGGAACGAGTACCGGGCGGCGGCCTCGCGGGTGTAGCCCATGAGCAGGCCCGCGGCGATGGTGCCGCCGGAGCGCGAGACCCCGGGCACCAGGGCCAGGCACTGCGCGAGGCCGAAGTACACGCCGTGGCGCCAGCTCAGGTCGGTCAGCTCGCGGGTGGCCCGGGCCCGGCGGTCGGCCAGGTGCAGCACCAGGGCGAAGGCCCACAGCATCGTGGCGGTCAGCCACAGGTCGCGCACCGCCGGGCCGCGGATGACGTCGCGCAGGGCGAAGCCGAGGACGACGATCGGCACGGAGCCGACGATGACCAGCCAGCCCATCCGCGCGTCGGGGTGCGAGTGCGGCAGCTTGCCCTGCAGGGCCAGCAGCCAGCCGCCGATGATCCGCAGGATGTCGCGGCGGAAGTAGACGAGCACGGCGGCCTCGGTGCCGAGCTGGGTGATCGCCGTGAACGCCGCGCCCGGGTCCTCGTCGCTGATCAGCTGGCCGACCACGGAGAGGTGGGCGCTGGAGGAGATGGGGAGGAACTCGGTCAGCCCCTGCACCAGCCCCAGGAACAGGGCCTCGAACCAGGTCACGACGCGACCCCCGCGGCGTCCAGCGCCTCGGCGGCGGTGCCCAGGTCGGCGAGGCGCTGCTCGTGGGTGGTCGCCATGGGTGCGAGGACCAGGGTGGTGACGCCGACCGCGGCGTAGGCGGCCAGCCGCTCGCGCAGCACCGCCGGCGGCCCGACCAGGCAGGTGGTCTCGAGGAAGCCCTGCGGCACGGCGGCGGCGGCCTCGCGGCGGCGGCCGGCGAGGAAGTGGTCCTGGACGGCGTCGGCCTCGGCGCCGAAGCCCATCGCGGTGGCGAGGCGGTGGTAGAAGTTCGTCGTCCGGCTGCCCATGCCGCCCAGGTACAGGGCGGTGTGCCCGCGCAGGGCCGCGAGCGCCACCGGGTCCTCGGCGTCGTCGGTGACCACCAGGGGCGCGGTCGGCGCGAGGTCGAAGGGCCGGCCCGGGTCGGCGGAGCGGTCCAGGCCCTCGCGCAGGGCGGCCAGCTGGGCCCCGGCGTGCTCGGGGCTGAAGAAGACCGGCAGCCAGCCGTCGGCGACCTCCCCGGCCAGCGCGGTGTTCCTCGGCCCGACGGCGGCCAGGTAGACGGGCAGGTCGGCGCGCGGGGCGGGCAGCGCCAGGCGCAGCGGCACCCCGGGGCCGTCGGGCAGGGGCAGCTGCAGGTGCTCGCCGCGGTGCTCCAGGGGCGCCCGGCTCAGCGCGAGGCGGACGACGTCGACGTACTCGCGGGTGCGGGCCAGCGGGGCGTCGAAGCGCACCCCGTGCCAGCCCTCGGAGACCTGCGGGCCCGACACGCCGAGGCCGAGGCGGAAGCGGCCGCCGCTGAGGGCGTCGAGGGTGGCGGCGGTCATCGCCGTGGCCGCGGCGCTGCGGGCGGGGATCTGCATCACGGCGCTGCCGAGGCCGATGGTGGTGGTCTGCGCGGCGAGCCAGGCCAGCACGGTGGGCGCGTCGGAGCCGTAGGCCTCCGCGGCCCAGGCGCTGGCGCAGCCGAGGCGCTCGGCCTCCAGGGCGAGGTCGCGGGCCTGAGCCACCGCGGCGCCGGCGCCGCCGGGCCCGCTGGCGAGGTACCCGAGGGCGAGGCCGAGCTGCACGCGGTCACCCTAGGGCGCCCCCGGCGTCCGCGGGCCGGTCCGCGCGACCCGCCGACGCGGCGTCCGCGCCCGGGGCGGGGGCGCCGCGGCTAGCCTCGGGAGCGTGGAGCAGCGGTACGTCGGCCGGTCGGGCCTTCAGGTCTCGAGCCTCGGGCTGGGCACCCTCACCTGGGGCCAGGAGACCGACGAGCACGACGCCCGCGACCAGCTGAAGGTCTTCGTCAGCGCCGGCGGCACCCTGGTCGACACGGGCGACGCCTACGGCGACGGGCGTGCCGAGGCGGTGCTCTCCGAGCTCATCGGCGACGTGGCCGACCGCGACGACCTGGTGCTCTCCGTGACGGCGGGGCCGTCCCCGGCGCCGCCGCACCCGGAGCTGCGCCCGCGCCACGACACCTCGGCCCGGGCCCTGCTGCGCTCGCTGGAGCGGTCGCTGCGCCGGCTGGGCACCGACCACGTCGACCTGTGGTGGGTGCCCGCGTGGGACGCGGCCGTGCCCGTCGCGGAGGTGCTGCGGGCCCTGGAGGTGGCCGTGACCTCGGGGCGGGTGCGCTACGCCGGGGTCGCCGAGCACACCGGGTGGCAGCTGGCGACCGTGGCGGGCGAGGCCGCGCGCGCGGGGGTGCCCGTGGTCGCCGCGGCGGCGGAGTACTCGCTGCTGCACCGCCTGCCCGAGGCCGAGCTGGTGCCGGCCGCGGTGCACCACGGCCTGGGCCTGGTCGCGCGCTCGCCGCTGGCCCACGGGGTGCTCACCGCCAAGTACCGCAGCTCGGTGCCGCCGGGCTCGCGCGGCGCAGACCCGGAGCGGGCGGTGCACGTGGACCGGCACCTGACCGCGCACGGGCGGCGGGTGGTGCAGGGGGTGCGCACGGCGGCCGAGGGGCTGGACGCCGAGCCGTGGGAGGTGGCCCTGGCCTGGGTGCGCGACGCCCCGGGGGTCACCTCGACGCTGGTCGGCTCGCGCACCGGGGAGCAGCTGGACGCCGTGATGGCCGCCGACGCGCTGGCCCTGCCGCCGGAGATCCGCGCGGCGCTCAACGACGTCGCGCAGTAGCTCGTCCGCCGCGACCCGCCCGAGGGGCCGGCGGCGGGCGCCGGGTCAGGGCCTGAGGGCCCCGTCAGCGCCGGTCGGGACGGCGTCGAGATCGTCGTCCTCGTCGTCGTCGTCGGACTCCTCGTCGTCGTCCGAGTCCTCGTCGTCCTCGTCGTCGTCGTCGTCCGCGTCGTCGTAGAGCACGAACGGCGTGACCTCGTCGTGCGCCGCGTACAGCGCCTCGTCGTAGCCCTCGAAGGCGTCCGCGAGCGCGCGGTAGGCGGCCTCGACCGCCGGGTCGTCGTCGCCCTTGCGACGGGTGGCGGCGACGAGGTGGGCCTCGAGCGCCGCCACCAACCGGTCGAGGGCAGCGCGGGGGTCGGTGGCCATGAGCACGACCGTAGTCGTCGGGGGCAGAATGGGCAGCGATGTTCCCCCACCGCACGCGCGCCACCGCCTCGGCCCGGTCCGCCGCGCCCCTGGACGACCGCTACGAGTACCGCCAGCTCACCCTGCCCCGCGGCACCTCCCGGGCCGACGCGCGGGCGATGCTCACCGAGGAGGCCGAGTACGGCCGCTGGGAGCTCGCGCGGGTCACCCTGTTCATGGGGGGCGCACGGACGGTGTGGCTGCGCCGGCGGATCCTGCGGGTGCAGCGCACCCTCTGACCCGGCGGCGCCCGCTCAGCAGGTGCGCAGGAACCGCTCCAGCACCCGCACCCCGAAGGTCAGCGCGTCGGTCGGCACCCGCTCGTCCACGCCGTGGAAGAGCCCGGCGAAGTCCAGGTCGGCGGGCAGCCGCAGGGGCGCGAAGCCGTAGCCGGGGATCCCCAGGCGGTCGAAGGCCTTGTTGTCCGTGCCCCCCGACAGGCAGTACGGCAGCACCTTCGCTCCCGGGTCCTCCGCGAGCAGGGCGTCGGCCATCCGGTCGACCAGCGGCACGGCGTACGGGGTCTCCAGGGCGACGTCGCGGTGCACGGTCTGCACCTCCACGTGCTCCCCGGCGAGCTCGCGGATCGTCGCCATCAGCGTCTCCTCGTGCCCGGGCAGGAACCGGGCGTCGACCAGCGCGGTCGCGGTGCCGGGGATGACGTTGTGCTTGTACCCGGCGTCGAGCACGGTGGGGCTCGCGCTGTCGCGCAGGGTGGCGCCCACCCAGCGGGCGGTGGTGCCGAGGGTCTGCACGAGCGCGCGGGTGTCGGAGGGGTCGAGCTCGACGCCGGTGACCTCGCTGACGCCGTCGAGGAAGCCGCGCACCGTCGGGGTCACCTCGATCGGCCAGGTGTGCCCGCCGATCCGGGCCACCGCCTCGCACAGGCGGGTGACGGCGTTGTCGTCGTTGACCTGGCTGCCGTGCCCGGCGCGCCCGGAGGCGACCAGCCGCAGCCACGCCAGGCCCTTCTCGGCGGTCTGCACCAGGTAGCAGCGCTGCTGCGCGACCTCGATGGAGAACCCGCCGACCTCGCTGACCGCGGCGGTGACCCCCTCGAACAGCTCGGGGCGGGTCTCCACCAGGTGGCGGGCGCCCTTGAGGCCGCCGGCCTCCTCGTCGGCGAGGAAGGCGACCACCAGGTCGCGCGGGGGGCGGCGGCCGGTGCGGGCCAGGTCGCGGACGAGCGCGAGGACCATCGCGTCCATCCCCTTCATGTCCACCGCGCCGCGCCCCCACAGGCACCCGTCCTGCACCTCGCCGGCGAAGGGGTCGACGGTCCAGTCGGCGGCCCGGGCCGGGACGACGTCGAGGTGGCCGTGCAGCAGCAGCGCCCCGCGCTCGGCGGTGCCCTCGGCCTCGCCCTCGATGCGCAGCACCACGCTGGCGCGCCCGGGGTCGCTCTCGACCAGCTCGGAGCCGAGGCCGACCTCGGCCAGCACCGCCTGCACGTGCTCGGCGGCCGCGCGCTCGCCCGGCCCGGAGCCGTCGCCGTAGTTGGAGGAGTCGATCCGGATCAGGTCGCGGCACAGGTCGACGACCTCGTCCTGCGGGCTCGGTCCGGCGGGCGCGGCGGTGGGCTCGCTCATCCCCCGACGCTATCCCCGCTCCCCGTCACGCCGGAGGGAGGCTGAACGCGCAGCGGGGACCGGGCGCCCTGCTGAGGCGGCCGTCCAGCGTCGCCAGCGGGGCGTCGACGGACTCGGCGAGCGCCACGTACCAGGCGTCGTAGCTGGTGACGCCGGCGCGCAGCTCCCACACCCGGTCCGCGAAAGGGGCGTACGGGAACAGCTCGACGGCGAGCGAGCCCAGGTCGTCGTGGGCCAAGGAGCCGGCGTCAGCGGTGATCTCGCCGGCCAGCACGGCGCGCCGGAGGATGTTCGCCGTCTCGACGGGCATCAGGTGGGGCGCCACGAGGCCGCCCCGAGCGAGGACCGACTCCGCCCACCGGCCGCTCGGGCCGGTGTCGACGAGCGCGGCGACGACGAGCGAGGAGTCGACGACCTGCGTCATCCGCGGTCGGCGTCGCGGTGCGCGAGGACGGCGTCCGCCGCGAGCTCGCTCCCTGTCGCCGCCTTGCGCGCCCGGACCCGCGCCACCAGCACCTCCGCGTCCGGGGTCCGCGCCAGGTCGACCAGGCGGGCCCGCAGGTACTCCTGCAGGGACCTGCCGGTGACGGCTGCGCGAGCGGCGAGCTCGTCCCCCGTCTCGTCGGGGACGTCACGGATGGTGATCGATCGCGCCATGCCACTAGTCTGGCTGCAGTGCAGGCGATCTGCAAGCAGTGTGGTGTCCCGCGCGCACGGAGGAACAGCGCTCGCCGCGCCGGGGTTGAGCCGGCGACCCGACCCGGAGGACCCCGATGAACGACACCGCCGCACCGCACGGCCTGCACCACGTCACCGCCATCGCCTCGGACCCGCAGCGCAACGTCGACTTCTACGCGCGCACCCTCGGGCTGCGCCTGGTGAAGCAGACCGTGAACTTCGACGCCCCCGACAGCTACCACCTGTACTACGGCGACGCCGCGGGGCGCCCGGCCTCGCTGCTGACCTTCTTCCCGTGGCGCGGGGTGCCCGCCGGCCGCGAGGGGGCGGGGATGACGCGCGCGACGGCGTTCAGCGTGCCGCCGGAGTCGATCGGGTGGTGGCACGCCCGCCTGGCCGGCCTCGGCGTCGACGTCACCGCGCCGGCGCGCCGCGGCGACGAGGAGGTCCTCTCGCTGCGCGACCACGACGGGCTGGCCATCGACCTGGTGGCCGCCGAGGGCGACACCCGCTCCGGCTGGGACGGTGCCGCGGGCATCCCCGCCGAGCACGCCGTGCGCGGGCTGCACTCGGTGACCCTGGCCGAGCGCGACCTCGACCCCACCGCGTCGATGCTCACCGAGCTGCTGTCGATGGACGCCGGCGCCTCCACCGCGGGCGGGGCTGTGCGCTTCGGGATGGCCGGCGGCGGGGCGGGCGCGGTGGTGGACGTCGCGCCGGGCGTCGCCGACCGCGGCTGGCAGGCCGGCGGCACCGTGCACCACGTCGCCTTCCGCGCCCCCGACCTGACCACGATGACCGCCTGGCAGCACGCCCTGCTCGACCGGGGCGTGCCGGTGACCGACGTCCGCGACCGGCAGTACTTCAAGAGCATCTACTTCCGCGAGCCGGGCGGGGTGCTGTTCGAGATCGCCACCGACGACCCGGGCTTCGCCACCGACGAGCCGCTGCTCGAGCTCGGGCGGGCCCTGAAGCTGCCGCCGTGGCTGGAGCCCAGCCGCGAGCAGATCGCCGCCGCCCTGCCGCCGCTGCGGGTGCCGTGAGCACCCCGGCGGCGGAGCTGCCGCCGCACGTGTGGCGGGAGGGCGCCGACGCAGGGTCGTCAGCCGCGCCCCCGCTGCTGCTGCTGCACGGCACCGGCGGCGACGAGCACGACCTGCTGCCGCTGGCCGGGGCCCTCTCCCCCGGCTCGGCCGTCCTCTCGGTGCGCGGGCGGGTGCTCGAGGGCGCCCTGCCGCGGCACTTCGCGCGCCTCGCCGAGGGCGTCTTCGACGAGGACGACCTGCGCGCGCGCACCGACGACCTCGCCGACGACCTGGTGACCGCCGAGGGGCGGTACGGCGTCGCACCCGGCACCTGGGTGGCGGTGGGGTTCTCCAACGGGGCGAACATCGCCGCGTCGCTGCTGGTCCGCCGCCCCGAGGCCCTCGCCGGGGCGGTGCTGCTCGCGGCGATGGTGCCGTACCGCGAGGCGCCCGCGGTCAGCGAGCGCTCGACCGGGGCGGCGCCCGGCCGGTGGGCCGTGGTCGCGAACGGGCGCCGCGACCCGATGGCCACCCCGGCGCAGACCGCCGCGCTCGTCGCGCAGCTGCGCCGGGCCGGCGTCGCCGTGGGCGAGCTGCCCCACGACGGGGGGCACACCGTCGACGGCCGCCAGCTCCCCGCCCTCGCGGCGATCATCACCGCGGGCGGTCCAGCACACTGAGCCGGTGACCGCACGCCTCGTCGACCTGAGCCACCCCTTCGGCGACGGGGAGGGCGCCTACCCGGGGCTGCCGCAGCCGCGGGTCGCCGCGCACCTGACCCGGGAGGCCTCGCGCGGGCACTACGCGGAGGGCACCGAGTTCGCCATCGACGCGATCACCATGGTCGGGAACACCGGCACGTACGTGGACGCGCCGTGGCACCGGTACGCGGGCGGCACCGACCTCGCGGGGCTCCCGCTGGCGTCGCTGGCCGACCTGCCCGCCGTCGTCGTCCGGGTGCCCGCCGGCGGGCCGCGCGGCGTGGACGTCGACGCGCTCGCCCCCCTGGCCGGTGCCGTCGCCGGCGCGGCGGTGCTCCTGCACACCGGCTGGGACGAGCGCTGGGGGACGCCGGGCTACGCCGAGCCGGCGCCGTTCCTCACCGAGGCGGGAGCGCGGTGGCTGGTCGAGCAGCGGGTGGCGCAGGTCGGCGTCGACGCGGTGAA
>CADCUY010000455.1 GCA_902806005.1 uncultured Quadrisphaera sp.
GGGTGTCGACGAACATCTGCACGTAGGTGCGGGCGATCTCCCGCACGTGCTCGGTGACCTGCATCTGCGCGGCGACCAGCGCGCGCACCGGCACGCCCAGGGCCAGCACCTGGATGCCCGCGGTGAGCAGCGCCGGGTCGAGCACCCGGAGGTGCGTGTCGTCGACCCGCTCGACCAGGCCGAGATCCACCAGGCTGTCGACGACGGCGGGGTCCTCCGGCACGCCCGCGCGGGCCGCGAGCTCCTGCCCGGTGGTGAGCTCGGGCTCGGGCGGCAACCACGGCGCGAGCAGGGCGCGGTGCAGGGCGAGGGTGACCGAGCTCCCGGTCGGCGGCGCAGCGGTGAGCGTCCGCTCGATCATCGCCAGCGTGTAGCCCTCGGCGAGCATCTCGCGCACCAGCAGCAGCCGGGCCACGTGCTCGCGGCCGTAGTAGCCGGTGCGGCCGACCATGCGCGGGGGTGGGAGCAGCCCGCGGGCGGAGTACGCCCGCACGTTGCGCACGGTCAGCCCGGCCGCGGCGGCGAGCTGGTCGACCGTGAGCTCGCGGTCCTCGCCGTCCGGCGTCGTCTCTGCTGCCGTGACCACGCACACCTCCTCTTCCCGAACCCCCACGGTAAGGGGCTCGTTCTATGTAGCAGTTGTCGATGTCACGGTGTGGGTGTTACATGGCCTCACACCTACTGAGGGGGTTTGCGTGCTGCTCGCTGCTGAGACACGTCCCGCCGGGGGGGCCGCGCTGGGCGAGGTCGCCCTCGCCACCGGTATCGGGGCCGCCCTGACCGCCGCACTCCTGGGCCTGGTCTGGGCGCACCGCACCCGCCGGTCCACCGTGCTCACCACGGTCGGCAACAAGCTGGGCTCGGCCACCGGCGTGCCGGCCTGGGTCGCGCTGCCCACCATCCTGACCACGGTCTCGCTGCTCGTGGCGCTGCTGGGCATGCTCTGGGACATCGCGCTGCACATCGGCGTGGGCCGCGACGAGGGCCCGCTGGCCAACCCGGCGCACTTCCTCATCCTCTTCGGGCTCTTCGGCGTCTTCGCCGGCGGCATCCTGGCCTGCGCCATGCCGCTGGACGAGAAGCCCGGCCCCGCCGCCGTCCGCTTCGTCCGCGGCTG
>CADCUY010000456.1 GCA_902806005.1 uncultured Quadrisphaera sp.
ACGTGATCAGCGCCGTCAGCCTGCACCTCGTGACCCGTCGTCACGTGGACCTGATGAGCGTCCGCAGCAGCCACCTCTGTCGCCGCCCCGGCGCCTGAGCGCCGCCGCCGGGCCGCCGTGCCCGCCGTCGGAGCCCCAGCGCCCTCCGCCCCCGCCCAGGACCGTGAGCCGCGCCCCCGAGGACTGCCATGACCACCGCCCCGCCCGCCCCGCCGGCGCCCTCCGGGCGCCCGGCCCGCGCCCCCCGCTCGAACGGCCAGTGGGCCGTCGACGGGAGGGCCCCGCTGAACCACAACGAGGAGCTGAAGGCCGCTGACGGCGGCCTGAACGTGCGCGAGCGGATCGAGCGCGTCTACTCCCGCGAGGGCTTCGCCTCGATCGACCCCGACGACCTCAACGGCCGGTTCCGCTGGTGGGGCCTCTACACCCAGCGCAAGCCCGGCATCGACGGCGGCCGCACGGCCCAGCTGGAGCCGCACGAGCTCTCCGACGAGTACTTCATGCTCCGGGTGCGCGTGGACGGCGGGGCGCTGAGCACCGACCAGCTGCGCGTGGTCTCGGGCATCTCCCAGGAGTTCGGGCGCGACACCGCCGACATCAGCGACCGGCAGAACATCCAGCTGCACTGGATCCGCGTCGAGGACGTCCCGGAGATCTGGCGCCGCCTGGAGGCCGTGGGCCTGCAGACCACCGAGGCCTGCGGCGACACCCCGCGCGTGGTCCTCGGCAGCCCCGTCGCGGGCATCGCCGCCGACGAGATCATCGACCCGACGCCGGCCATCGAGGAGATCGTGCGCCGCTTCGTGGGCGACCCGGAGCTGGCGAACCTGCCGCGCAAGTTCAAGTCGGCGATCACCGGGCACCCCAGCCAGGACGTCGTCCACGAGACCAACGACATCGCGCTGGTCGGCGTGGTCCACCCCACCCTCGGCGCCGGCTACGACCTGTGGGTCGGCGGCGGGCTCTCCACCAACCCGCGCCTGGCCGAGCGGCTCGGCGCCTTCGTCGCCCCCGACGACGTCGCGGAGGTCTGGCACGGGGTGATCCGCCTCTTCCGCGACTACGGCTACCGCCGGCTGCGCAACAAGGCCCGGCTGAAGTACCTGCTCGCCGACTGGGGCGCGGAGAAGTTCCGCTCCGTGCTGGAGACCGAGTACCTGCAGCGGGCGCTGCCGGACGGCCCGGCGCCGCCGCGGCCGACGTCCCCCGGCGACCACGTGGGGGTGCACGAGCAGAAGGACGGGCGCCGCTACGTCGGCGTGGCCCCCGTCGTCGGCCGTGTCGGCGGCGACGTCCTGGCCCGCGTCGCCGACCTCGCCGAGGCCGCCGGCAGCCGGCGGGTGCGGCTGACCCCGCACCAGAAGCTGGTGGTGCTCGACGTCGAGCCCGGCGCCGTGGAGGGCCTGGTCACCGGCCTGGACGCGCTCGGCCTCTCGGCGCGGCCCAGCCCGTTCCGGCGCTCGACGATGGCCTGCACCGGCATCGAGTTCTGCAAGCTGGCGATCGTGGAGACCAAGGCCACCGCCGCGACGGCGGTCGCCGAGCTGGAGCGGCGCCTGGCCGGGGTCGAGCTCGACACCCCGATCAGCCTGCACGTCAACGGCTGCCCCAACTCCTGCGCGCGCATCCAGACCGCCGACATCGGGCTCAAGGGCCAGCTCCTGCCCGACGGGAAGGGCGGCCAGTCGCCCGGCTTCCAGGTGCACCTCGGCGGCGGGCTCGCCTCGGTCGAGCGCGGGGAGCCCGGCCTGGGCCGCACCGTGCGCGGCCTGAAGGTCACCGCCGACGACCTGCCCGACTACGTCGAGCGCGTCGTGCGCCGCTACCTGGCCGACCGCCAGGCGGCCGAGACCTTCGCCAGCTGGGCCCACCGCGCCGACGAGGGGGCCCTGGCGTGAGCGCCGCGGGCGCGGGCGCCTCCGGAACTGGCACGATCACCCGCGTGGACGGCGGCGGGGGGCGCGAGCGGCGCAGCACCGACGAGCTGCGCGCCCTGGCCGAGGCCGGCGCGGCCCAGCTGCGCAGCCGCGGCGAGGGGGAGGCCGGCGCCGAGGAGGCCGTGGCCTGGGCCGTCGAGCACCTGGGCGGCCTGGCCGTCGCGTGCAGCATGGCCGACGCCGTGCTCCCGCACCTGGTCTCCGCGCAGCTGCCCGGGGTGGACGTGCTGTTCCTCCAGACCGGCTACCACTTCGCCGAGACCCGGGGCACCCGCGACGCCGTCGCGGCGACGATGCCCGTGCGGGTGGTCGACCTGACCGCCCGCCTCAGCGTGGCCGAGCAGGACGCCGAGCACGGGCCCCGGCTCTACGAGCGCGACCCGGCCGCCTGCTGCGCCATGCGCAAGGTCGAGCCCCTGGCCGCGGCGCTGACCGACGGCGGCCCGGACGGCTACGAGGGGTGGGTCACCGGCGTCCGGCGCGAGGAGGCTCCCACCCGCGCCGCGACCCCGCTGGTGACCTTCGACGAGCGGCACCGGCTGGTGAAGGTCAACCCGCTCGCGGCGTGGACCTTCGACGACCTGCTCGGCTACGCCGCCCGCCACCAGGTGCTGCTCAACCCCCTGCTGACCGCCGGCTACCCCTCCATCGGCTGCGCGCCGTGCACCGCGCGGGTGGCCCCCGGCGACGACCCCCGCTCGGGCCGCTGGGCGGGCCTGGCCAAGACCGAGTGCGGGATCCACCCCGGATGACCGCCGTGGTGAGCCGCCCCGCGGACGGAGGCCTGGAGGTGCGGGCCGCCGTCGCCGAGCTGCGGGTGCTCGAGGCCGAGTCGGTGCACATCATCCGCGAGGTGGTGGCCGAGCTGGAGCGCCCGGTGCTGCTGTTCTCCGGCGGCAAGGACTCCATCGTGCTGCTGCGCCTGGCCGAGAAGGCCTTCCGCCCGGCACCGCTGCCCTTCCCGCTGATGCACGTCGACACCGGGCACAACTTCGCCGAGGTGCTCGACTTCCGCGACCGCCGGGTCACCGGCGCCGGCCACCGCCTGGTCGTCGCCTCGGTGCAGCAGGCCATCGACGAGGGCCGCGTGGTCGAGCAGGGCGGCCCCAGCGGCTCCCGCAACCGCCTGCAGACCCGCACCCTGCTCGACGCCCTGGCCGCGGGCCGGTTCGACGCCGCGTTCGGCGGCGCGCGGCGCGACGAGGAGCGGGCCCGCGCCAAGGAGCGGGTGCTGAGCTTCCGCGACGAGCACGGCCAGTGGGAGCCGCGCAGCCAGCGCCCGGAGCCGTGGTCGCTGTACAACGGGCGGGTCCGGCCGGGGGAGTCGGTGCGCGTGTTCCCCCTCAGCAACTGGACCGAGGCCGACGTCTGGCGCTACGTCGACCTCGAGCAGCTGGAGCTGCCGAGCATCTACTTCGCCCACGAGCGCGAGGTGGTCGAGCGCGACGGGATGCTCTTCGCCGTCTCCGAGCACCTGCAGCCGGGCCCCGGCGAGCGGGTGCGCACCGAGCGCGTGCGCTACCGCACCGTCGGCGACCTGACCATCACCGGCGCCGTCCGCTCCGACGCGGTGACCGTGGCCGAGGTGATCACCGAGGTGGAGGCCGCGACGACGTCCGAGCGCGGCGCCACCCGCGCCGACGACCGCACCTCGGCGGCCGCGATGGAGGACCGCAAGCGCGAGGGGTACTTCTGATGGCCGCCCCGCCGGCGCGGCAGGCCCGGCCGCGGGAGCTGGTGCGCCTGGCCACCGCCGGCTCGGTGGACGACGGCAAGTCCACGCTGATCGGCCGCCTGCTGCACGACACCGGCTCGCTGCCGCTGGACCACCTCGAGGGCGTGCGCACCGCCGACGGCGGCCACGACCTCGCGGCCCTCTCGGACGGGCTGCGCGCCGAGCGCGAGCAGGGCATCACCATCGACGTCGCCTACCGGTACTTCTCCACCGAGCGGCGCAGCTTCGTGCTCGCCGACACCCCGGGCCACGAGCGCTACACCCGCAACATGTTCACGGGCGCCTCCACCGCCCACGTGGCCGTGCTGCTGGTCGACGCCCGCGCGGGCGTGCTGCGCCAGACGCGCCGGCACGCGCGGATCGCCTCGCTGCTGGCCGTGCCGCACCTGGTGGCCGCGGTCAACAAGATGGACCTCGTCGGCTGGGACCAGGCCCGCTTCGAGGCCATCGCCGACGACCTGCGCGCGATGGCCGCCCACCTCGGCGGGGCCGGCGCGCCCGACCTGCTGGTCGTGCCGATGTCGGCCCTGGCCGGCGACAACGTCGTCCACGGCTCCACCCGTGCCCCCTGGTACCAGGGGCCGACGCTGCTCGAGCACCTCGAGGACGTGGAGGTGGCGGCGGCCGCGGGCCACGGGCACCCGCTGCGGCTGCCGGTGCAGCTGGCCTCGCGCCCCGAGGCCGGGCGGCGGCGGCGCTACAGCGGGCGGATGGCCTCCGGTGCCCTGGCCGTGGGCGACGCCGTGGTGGTGCTGCCCTCGGGCGCCACGACCACCGTGACCGCCGTGGACACCCTGGACGACGCGCGCACCGTCGCGGTGCCCCCGCTCTCGGTCTCGGTCGAGCTGGCCGACGAGCTCGACGTGGGGCGCGGCGACATGGTGGTCGGCGCCCCCGGCCGCGGCGCCGGTCAGGTGGCGCAGCCGGTGCTCGCCCGCGAGGTCGACGTCAGCGCCTGCTGGATGGCCGCCGAGCCGCTGCGCGAGGGCGACCGGGTGCTGGTCAAGCACACCACCCGCACCGTGCGGGCCGTCGTGGCGGCGCTGCACCGCCGGGTCGACCCGGAGACGCTCGCCGAGCACGAGCGCCCCGAGGAGCTGCGGCTCAACGACATCGGCGTGCTCACCCTGCGCACCGCGTCGCTGCTGGTGGTCGACCCCTACGCGCGCAACCGCGAGACCGGCGCCCTCATCCTGGTCGACGAGCACACCAACGACACCGTCGGCGCCGGCACCGTGCTCGCCGCCCGGCCCGCCGGGGCGCGCGCCCCGGCGAC
>CADCUY010000457.1 GCA_902806005.1 uncultured Quadrisphaera sp.
CCCGTGGACGCCTCCTGGAGGTCACCGTGCTCACCGCCCGCCTGCTCGCCCCGCTGCTCGTCGTCGTCGCCCTGCTCGCGGCCGCGGCCGCCTGGATCGCGGCGCCCGGAGACGCCAGCGCGGCGCCCGCGCGGGCGTCGGCCGACGCCGGGGTGACCGTCGCGGGCACCGGCACCGCGACGGCGGTGCCCGACGTGGTGCGGGCCACCCTCGGCGCCGAAGCCAGCGCGCCGGACGTCGACGGCGCCCTGGGCACGGCGGACGACGCCGCGCGGCGGATCGTCGACGTCCTGGTGGAGCGGGGCGTGGACCGGGCCGACGTGCAGACCGCGGGCGTCCAGCTGTACCCGCAGTACGGCCCCGACGGGCAGCCGAACGCCGGCTACACCGCCCGCCAGGACCTCACGGTGACCCTGCGCGACCTGGCGACGGCCGGCGACCTGATCGCGGCCGCCGTCGCGGCGGGAGGCGACGCGGCCCGGCTGTCCGGGGTGTCCTTCGCGATCGCCGACGAGACCCCCCTGCGCGCCGAGGCGCGCGAGGAGGCCTTCGCCGACGCGCGCGCCAAGGCCGAGCAGTACGCGGAGCTGGTGGGCCGCGAGCTCGGCGAGCCGGTGTCGGTCCGCGAGGACGCCGGCCCCGGCGCCTACGGCGGCGGCGGGTTCAGCGGCGAGAGCGCTGGCGCCATGGCCGACGTGAACCTCGCTCCGGGCACCAGCGAGGTCAGCACCACGGCGACGGTCCGGTGGTCGCTGCGCTAGTGCCGTGCCACGCCGTCGTCACCCGGTTGCGCCGGGATGTCGGTGGTCGGTGCGAACCTGCCCGGCATGAGCGGACTGAGCGCGGCGACCCTCCTGGTGCTGCTGGTCGCCCTGGGCCTCGCGCTGGCCGTCGGGGCGCTCGCCGGGCACGCCCTGGCCACCTCGCGGGCGCGGATCGGGGCCGCTCGGCTCGAGGCCGAGCGCGACCTGCTCGCCGAGCGCCTGGAGCAGCACGAGACCCAGGAGGAGGCGGGCCTCGAGCTGGCGGCGGCGATCGCGCCGGTCACCTCGAGCATGGCCCGGCTCGAGCGGCACGTCGGCGAGCTCGAGCGCGAGCGCGTTGAGCAGTACGGGCGCCTGGGGGCGCAGCTGGCGTCGGTGCAGCGCTCGGGCGACGCGCTGCGCGACCAGACCGCCGCCCTCGCCGGGGCGCTGCGCAGCCCCAACGTGCGCGGGGCGTGGGGCGAGGTGCAGCTGCGCCGGGTGGTCGAGCACGCGGGCATGCTCGAGCGGGTCGACTTCGACACCCAGGCCTCGGGGGTCAACCGCGACGGTGACGCCGTGCGCCCCGACGCCGTGGTGCACCTGCCGGGCGGCAAGCACGTGGTGGTCGACGCGAAGGCGCCGCTGGCCGCGTTCCTGCACGCCAGCGCCGCCCCGGGCGGGATGTACGGCGCGGGGCACGCCGAGCGGGTGGCCGAGGCGGCCCGCGAGCACGCGCGGGCGCTGCGCGGGCACGTCGACGCGCTGGCCGCCAAGAAGTACTGGACGGCGTTCGACCCCACCCCCGAGATCGTCGTGTGCTTCGTGCCGGGCGAGTCCTTCCTCGCGGCGGCCTGCGAGGCCGACCCCGCGCTCCTCGAGCACGCGATGGGGCGCCGCGTGGTGCTCGCGACCCCGACGACGCTGCTGGCCCTGCTGCGCACGGTGGCGATCACCTGGCAGCAGGCGGCCCTGGCCGACGGCGCGCGCGAGCTGTTCGAGCTGGGCCGCGAGCTGTACGCGCGCCTGGGCACCCTGGGCGAGCACACGGGCAAGCTGGGCCGCACGCTCGGCCGGGCGGTCGACGACTACAACAAGATGGTGGGCGCCCTGGAGACCCGCGTGCTGGTCTCGGCCCGCCGCATGGCGCAGCTGGACCTCACCGACACCGCGATCGACGTGGTGGAGCCGCTGGAGCAGCTGCCGCGGCCGCTGACCTCCCCCGAGCTGCTCGACCTCGAGCAGCTGCCCGCCCTGCGCTGAGCCCGGTGGCCCGTGCCGGCGCCGGCCTGTGGACGGTGGACCGCGGGTGTCGGTGGTCAGTGCCAGGGTGGTGCCCATGTCGAACACGTGTTCTACCAGTGGTCCGAGACGGGCTCCGGCGAGGGACGGCACCGCAGCGGTGGTCGTGCCGCCGACCCCGTGGCGGCCCGAGCTGCTGGCACCGCTCGACCAGGCTCCCGGGCCAGAGCTGCTGGCGGCGCTGACCTCCCTCGCCGGCGTCGACCTGTCCGCGCGCGAGCTGGTGGAAGTGGTCCGGGCCTGGCGGAGGGTGCTGGCGCACTGCGCCGCCGGGCAGCTGGACGCCGTGGCCCGGCTCGACGCCGCAGCGCCCCGCCCGGACGGGCGGCAGGGATCCCTGCGTCCCGCCGCCGACGAACTGGCGCCCGTGCTGGCCCTGTCGCCGCTGGCGGCCTCGCGCCTGGTGGGCCTGGCCCGGCGGGTCGAGGCCCAGCTGCCCCTGGCGGCCGACGCCCTCGCCGACGGGCGGATGGACCTGGCGCAGCTGCGGGTGACCTCCGCGGTCCTGCGCGACGTCCCCGACGAGGGCGTCCTGGGCGCGCTGCAGGCCCTGGCCGTCCAGCACGCGCCGGGCCGCTCGCCGCAGCAGCTGCGGGTGCTGCTGGAGACCGAGCTGGCGCTCCGGCTGCCGGAGTGGTGGGCGGCCCGGGCCGCCGAGGGACGCGAGCAGCGCAGGGTCCGTCTGGGGCCCTCCCCCGTGCCCGGCTGCCGCCGGATCACCGCCGACCTGCCGCTGGTCGACGCGACCGCCGTCTCGCTGGTCCTGCGCCGGGTCGCCGCCGCGGCCCGGCAGTCGGGGCTGGACGCCGCGGGTCAGGAGGAGGAGCGGACGCTGGACCAGCTGTGCGCCGACGCCTTCACCGCGATCCTCACCGGGCGGGGCGCGCCTGGTGGCGCGGCCCTCGATCCCGCTACCGGCGAACCGGTGACGACGACGCTGCCACCGGTGACCGTCCCTGCGCCGCGCGACCTCGCCGCCCTCGCCGAGGTGCAGGTCGTCGTGGCGGCCGACACCCTGCTCGGCCAGTCCGCACTGCCGGGGCACGTGCCGGGGGTCGGCGCGGTGGACGGCGACGCGGTGAGGACGATCGCCGCCGACGCGCGGTGGCGCCGGCTCCTGGTCGAGCCGGTGTCGGGCACGCTCCTCGACCGGGGGCTGACCGTCTACCGGCCGCCCGCGTCGCTGCGTCGCCACGTCGTCGCCCGCGACGGGACGTGCTTCGCCCCGACCTGCGAGGAGCCGGCGGTGCTGGCGCAGATCGACCACACGATCCCCTTCGGCGGGACCGGGCCCGACGGGACGGTCGGCGTCACCGCCGACCACAACACCGGTCCCGGGTGCGAGCGCCACCACGACGCCAAGACGCACCTGGGCTGGCGGCTCGACCAGCCCGAGCGCGGCCGCTTCGTGTGGACGTCGCCGTCCGGCCTGGTGCACGAGTGCGCGCCGTCACCGGTGCTGCCCGGGTGGGCCGGTCGCCGACCCGAGTGGAGGGCGGCGGCCTGAGGGTCGCGGAGGTGCTCGAGCCGGTGCTCGGTGGCGCGGGCGGTGGTGTGGTGGAGTCCTCCGCGTGAGCGCCGTGCGGGAGGACGCGTCGGTCGTCGACGAGGACTGGTACGGCCGCGAGCTGGAGCACGAGGTGTTCCGGCGCTGCCGCTTCGTCGACGTCGACATGACCGAGCTGGTCACCGAGGGCGTGGTCTTCGACGAGTGCTCGTTCACCGGTGTGCGGCTGAACGCCTCGCGGCACCGGGCCACCGCGTTCACCAACTGCCGGGTGCACCGGTCGTCGCTGTTCGGCGCCGACTTCCGCGGCTGCAAGCTCACCGGCACGGCGTTCACGGCCACCGAGCTGAGCCCGGTCACGGTCGAGGGCGGGTCGTGGGCCTTCGTCTCGCTGCGCGGGGCGTCCCTGAAGGGCTCCCGGTTCTCGGGGGTCAGCCTGCGCGAGGCCGACCTCGCGCACCTCGGGGCCGAGGGCGTCGTCCTCACCGACGTCGACCTCAGCGGCGCCGACCTCACCAGCGCCCGGCTCGGCGGAGCCGACCTGCGCGGGAGCCTCCTCGGCGACCTCGACCCGAGGCTGGTGCAGCTGGACGGGGCGGTCATCGACGTCGCGCAGGCCCTGCACCTGATCGGCACGCTCGGCCTCGACGTCCGCTGAGCGGCCGCCG
Organism: uncultured Quadrisphaera sp.; assembly: GCA_902806005.1. Classification (GTDB taxonomy): domain Bacteria; phylum Actinomycetota; class Actinomycetes; order Actinomycetales; family Quadrisphaeraceae; genus CADCUY01. Next base: position 4,221 of record CADCUY010000457.1, read on the forward strand.
GCCGCCGGCCCGCCCCGTCGCTCGGCGTCGGCGCGCAGGTCCTGCGCCTGGTCGCTGCGGCGCAGCCCTGCGCCGGGTGCGCGGTCCGGCCAGCGCTGGCACGCTCGTGGACGACGCGCTGCCCGACCTCCGGGCTCGCCCGAGCAGCACGGAGGGTGCCGGTGACCGCCACGGCGGCCGAGCAGGACCAGCGCGGGCGCACCGTGCTCTCCGGCCTGCTGACGGGGGTGGGGATCGCCGCCTTCCTCGACGAGGTGGTCTTCCACCAGCTGCTCCAGTGGCACCACCTCTACGACGGGTCCACCCCCGCCGCGGGCATCGTCTCCGACGGCCTCTTCCACGCCTTCGGCACCACGGCGCTGGTGGTCGGGCTGTTCCTCTTCGCCGACGTCCAGCGCCGCCGAGCCCTGGTGGGGCGGCGGTGGGCCGGCGCGGTGGTGCTCGGGTGGGGCGCGTTCCAGCTCTACGACGGGCTGGTGCAGCACAAGCTGCTGGGCCTGCACCAGGTGCGCTACGGCGTGGAGCTGTGGCCCTACGACCTCGCCTGGAACGCCGCCGCCGGGGCGGGGATCGTCGTCGGCGCGCTCCTGCTGCGCCGCGCCTCCGCTCCAGCCCGCCGCGCCTCGGCCGCTCGCCGGGGCACCGGCGCCCGGTGACCGCCCACGCCGGGGGGCACGGAGGCCCGGTGGCCGGAGGCGTCCCCCTGCTGAGCGGGGCGCTCCTCGCCG
>CADCUY010000458.1 GCA_902806005.1 uncultured Quadrisphaera sp.
CCGCGAGCGCGCGCTGGGCCGGCACGGCCGGTCACCGGCGGGTTCCGGGCGCCGCTCCGCGCGCCGCCCGCCGGAGCGGGTGCTCAGCCCCCGGCGAAGGGCGGCAGCACGTCGACCCGGGCGCCGTCGCGCAGCGGGGCGGACGCCTCGGTGACCGCCAGCTCGTCGACCAGGGCGGTCGCCACCGCCAGCACCGGGGCCAGCGGTGGGTGGACGCCGCGCAGGTGCTCCAGCAGCCCGCCGAGCGTGGCGCTCCGGTGGTCGAGGAGCACGACCTCCTCCTCCAGGCCCGCAGCAGCCGCCGCACCCGCGAAGTAGCGCACCTCCAGGCGGACCCGCGCCCCGTGACCTCCCGCGTCGTGCGCGTCGGGGTCGTGCGCCCCGCCCCCGACCCGCGGCCCGTGACCTCCCGGGTCGTGCGCGTCGGGGTGGTGCGCCCCGCCTCCGAGAGCCCCCCTGCCGCTAGCCCTGCCGCTGGCCCCGCCGGCCGGACGGGCGTCAGCGCCCGCAGCCGCTCCACCGCCGCCCGGCTGCTCGCCGTCCTGGCCGCTCAGGTGCACCGCTCAGCCGCCGATCGCGCTCATCGGGCGGTCCGGGCGGGCGAAGCCCGCGCCCGCGAGGTCGTCGAGCCCGTGGCCCGCGAGCTTGCCCCACATCGCCGTGCGCCAGGCGTCCGCGAGCTCGTCGTCTCCGGCCCCGTCGCGCAGCATCCCCCGCAGGTCGTGGCCCCGCGTGGCGAACAGGCAGTCGCGCACCTCGCCGTCGGCGGTCAGCCGCGTGCGGTCGCAGGCGGAGCAGAACGGCCGGGTCACCGAGCCGATGACCCCCAGGGTGCCCGTGCGCACCACCGCCCCGTCGTCCCACCGGACGTCCCAGAGCTCCGCGGGGGCCGCCCCGCGCTCAGCCGGCTCCTGCTGGTGCAGCTCGAGCGCACCTGGCGCGAAGTCGTCCGCGACCAGGCGCAGCACGTCGTCCACGTCGATCATCGACGTCCGGTCCCAGGTGCCGTGCGGCTCCAGGGGCATCTGCTCGATGAAGCGCAGCGCGTAGCCCTCGCGCAGCGACCAGCGCAGCAGGGCACCCGCCTCGGCGTCGTTGACCCCGCGCAGGAGCACCGCGTTCACCTTGACCGGCCCCAGCCCGGCGTCGGCGGCGGCCCGCAGGCCCGCCAGCACGTCGGCGTGCCGGTCGCGGTGGGTGATCGCCGCGAACCGCACCGGGTCGAGGGTGTCCAGCGAGACGTTGACCCGGCCCAGGCCGGCAGCGGCCAGCCCCGCCGCCCGGCGGGCGAGCCCCACGGCGTTGGTGGTCAGGGAGGTCTCCGGCGCGAGCCCCTGCGCGGTGCGCAGGCTCGTGGTGGCCGCGACGATCTGCTCCAGACCCCGGCGCAGCAGCGGCTCACCGCCCGTGAAGCGCAGCTCGGTGACCCCGAGCCGCTCCACGGCCACGGTCACCAGCCGCACCACCTCGTCGTCGGTGAGCACGCGCTCCGACGGCAGCCAGGCCAGGCCCTCCTCGGGCATGCAGTACGAGCACCGCAGGTTGCAGCGGTCGGTCAGCGAGACCCGCAGGTCGGTGGCCACGCGGCCGAACCCGTCGAGCAGGCCCGGGTGGGCCGGGCGCCCGTGCGGCAGCGCCACGGGGCCGGCAGCACCTCGTCGCCGGGGCAGGCCGAGCTGGACGGTCACCTCACGAGCGTACGCGGGCGGGCGCCCGCCGGGCCCTGCGAGGACGCCGGACGGGGGTCAGGCCCCTTCGTCCCCACCCACCCGCCAGCGCCAGGTCGTCGTCAGCGCGACGGGGGAGCCGGGAGCGGCGAGCCCCTCGAGCCCGAGGGCGGTGGCGTCCGGCGGCGCGGTCTGCGGCTCCACGCACACGGCCTCCTCGCGCTGGGTGAAGACCACCGCCCACGGCGCGTCGGCGGAGACCTCCAGGGCAGCGACCCCGGGCCAGGTCAGCGTGACCGGCCAGGTCACCCCGGCCAGGGTGTCGTTCAGCCCGGCGTCCTCCGCGGGCCCGTCGGGCAGCGGGACCTCCTCCAGGGTGGGGATCCCCTCCTCCTGCGCCGCGAGCACCGAGCGCGCCGCGAGGCTGATCCGCACCCGCTGCCCGCGCAGGGTGCGCGGGAACCACGGGTGCAGCCCGGTCCAGGCGGGCATCTCCTGCTCGTCGGCGTGCACCTCCAGGGTGGTCGTCAGCGACGACTCGTCGAGGGCGTAGCGGAGCACGGCGTGCCCGGGCCACGGCCAGTCGCCCCCGAGGTCGGCGCGCAGCACGGCCCCCGCGGTGCCCGCCTCCGGCGCGGACCCGCCACCGGCTCCGCCGTCCTGCCCACCACCACCACCACCGCCGCCGTCCGGGCCGGCGCCGTCGCCGCGGCCGTGGCTGGACAGCACCTCCCAGGGCACCCGGGCCACCGTGCCGTGGATGGCGTGCGGGGGCTTGGGCACGGGCAGCTGGTGCTCCACGCCCCGCCAGGTCATCACCCCGCGGCGCACCCGCCCCGCCCACGGCGCCATGGGGAAGGCTCCCCACCCGTGGGGGGAGTCCTGGTAGCGGCCCGCCAGCTCCAGCGGCTCACCCCCGGGCTCCCCGCCGCCGGCCGGGCCCGCGCCCCGGACCAGCAGCGAGGCCACCCGGCCGCCGAAGGACTCGTCGATCCGCAGCCTCGTGCTGCCCGCGATCAGCTCCACGGCACCCACCCTGGCAGGTGGCGCGGCGCCTGACCCGCCGGCAGCGGCACCGCAGCACCGGCGACCGGGCTACCTACCGGCTGAACATCCGCACCGCGCCCTGCTCGACCTCGGCGTAGGACTGGCCGGCCGTGGCCAGGGCCCGGTTGATCTCCTCCAGCGAGGACCGCACCCGCTCCTGCGTCGAGCGCCACTCACCCACCACCCCCTGGAACGAGGACGCCGCCTGGCCCTGCCAGCTGCCCTGGAGGTCGAGCAGGAGCCGCATCATGCGGTCGACCTCGGACGTGATGGAGACGATGGACCCCTGCACCGCGGCGCTCGCGGACGCCACCTGGGCGCTGTCGACCTGGAACCGGCTCACGAGGTGCTCCTCCCGCGCCGGGTCGGGCCGGTGGCCCCTGGGAGCCCGGTGCGCTCGCCCTCGACGCTAGGGCCGGGCGGCGACGGCGCGCCGCCGTCGTCCACAGCCTGTGGACGGCCGCCATCGGGCCCGTCGGCCAGCGGGAGCACGACCTCCGCCGTCGCCCCGCCACCGGGCGTGGGCACCAGCCGCACGGCGCCGCCGTGCGCGGTCACGATGGCGGCGACGATCGCCAGCCCCAGCCCCGAGCCGCCGCCCTGGTGCCGCGCCCGGGAGGGGTCGGCGCGGAAGAAGCGCTCGAAGACCCGCTCGGCGTCCTCGGCCGGCACCCCCGGCCCGTGGTCGACCACGCGCAGCAGCGCCGCGGGCGCGGGGCCCTCGCGCACCCCGACGCCGATCTGCACCGGGCTGCCGGCCGGCGTGTGCCGCAGGGCGTTGGCCAGGAGGTTGCCCAGCACCTGGCGCAGCCGCGCGTCGTCCCCGACCACCGGCGCCGGGGCGGGCGGTGCGCCGTCCACGGGCCCGACCAGGTCGACGTCCCGGTCCGGCGCCAGCGCGCCCGCGTCGTGGCGGGCGTCGGCGGCGAGCACGAGCAGGTCGACGGGCTCGGCGGCCATCGGCCGCTGCTCGTCGAGGCGGGCGAGCAGCAGCAGGTCGTCGACCAGCCCGCCCATCCGCACGGCCTCGGTCTCGATCCGGCGGAAGGCCACGTCCACCTCCTCGGGCCCGGTGACCGCGCCGATCCGGTGCAGCTCGGCGAAGCCGCGCACCGCCGCCAGGGGGGTGCGCAGCTCGTGGCTGGCGTCGCCGACGAAGCGGCGCATCCGGTTCTCGGAGGCCTCCCGCGCCGCGAGCGAGGTCTCGATCCGGTCGAGCATCGCGTTGACCGAGCGGCCCAGGCGGCCCACCTCGGTGGTCGGCGGGGCGGCGTCCACCCGGCGGCTGGTGTCGCCCCCGCCGAACGCCGTGGCCACGGCCTCCACCTCGCGCAGCGGCCGGAAGGCCCGGCGCACCGCCGCGGCGCCGAGCGTCGCGCAGGCGACGACGACGAGCGCGCCGACCAGCACGAACCACGCGGCCACCGCGCTGACGGCGCGCTCCACCGGCGCGAGCGGCTGCGCGATGGTGACCACGCCGACCTGGCCGTCCTGCAGGCGTGCGGGGACCGCCACCCCTCGCACGTCGCCGCCCAGGGTGAACGGCTCGCCGCCCTCGGCCTTCGCGCGGCCGAGGGTGATGCTCTCGAGCTCGACCTCGCCCTGGTTGGGCGACCGGAGCCGCTCCAGCACCGTGCCGTCAGCCGCCGTCAGCTGCACGAGGTACTCGCTGGGCACCCCGCCCGGGCCGCGGTCCTGCGAGGCGAAGACGACCCCGCGCAGGGCGTTCGGGTCGCGGGAGACCCCGCGCAGGTCGTCGTCGATCTGCGCCACCAGCACCCGCTGCAGCAGCGCGGTCGTCACCGCCCCGGCGAGCAGCAGCGCCACCACCAGCAGCCCGGCGACGCCGGCGACCAGCCGGGTGCTCAGCGGCAGGGCGCCGAGCCGCTCCCCGACGGCCCGGCGCAGGCCCGTGCCCGCCACCTCAGGGGGTCGGGGCCAGGCGCAGCACGTAGCCGACGCCGCGACGGGTGTGGATCAGCGGCGCCACCGGCGCCCCGTCGGGCCCTGAGACGGTGTCGACCTTGCGGCGCAGGTAGGAGATGTAGGACTCCACGATGCCCGCCTCGCCGCCGAAGTCGTAGTTCCACACGTGGTCGAGGATCTGGGTCTTGGACAGGACGCGGTTCGGGTTGAGCATCAGGTAGCGCAGCAGCTTGAACTCGGTGGGGGAGAGCTCGACCGGGGTGCCGGCGCGGCGCACCTCGTGGGCGTCCTCGTCGAGCTCGA
>CADCUY010000459.1 GCA_902806005.1 uncultured Quadrisphaera sp.
CGACGGCGTTGACCCGGATGCCCTGGGGGCCGTACATGAACGCCGCGCTGCGGGTCAGGCCGATCAGCACGTGCTTGGAAACGGTGTAGGCGTTGCCCGAGGCGCTGCCGCGCAGTCCGGCCTCGGAGGCGACGTTGACCACGGCCCCACCCCCGGCGGCCAGCATCGAGGGCAGCACCGCCCGCAGCAGCTTGAACGGTCCGGTCAGGTTGACCGCCATCACCCGCTCCCAGACGGCGTCGGTGGTCTCTCCAGCGGGGGAGGAGTCGTCGTTGATGCCTGCGACGTTGGCCAGCGCGCTGACGGTGTGACCGTCGGAGGTGGCGGCGGCCACGACGGCCTCGATGTCGTCGGCGGCAGTGACGTCGGCGACCACGGCGACGACGGCGCCGCCCGGCCCGGCGCTGCTCGCCAGCGCCCCGGCGGTTCCGGTGAGGCGCTCGGCGTCGACGTCGACGGCGATGACGCGGCCGCCCTCGCGGACCACGCGCGAGCTGACGGCGCGCCCGATGCCGGAGGCGGCGCCGGTGACGACGACGGTCCGGCCGGTGAAGCGGCCGGCGACGGTCTGCTCGCGCCAGCCGGCCTCCTCGGCCTCCTCGGGCGCGGCGCCGCCGTTGGCGCGCAGCACCAGGTCGTCCACGACCGACTGCCCCATCGCGCCCTGGCTCATGACCACCAGCTGCTGCAGCGGCAGGCCGAGCACCGGGGCCAGGGCGTCCTCGCTCGCGCCGGAGGCGGCGAGCAGCTGGCGCACCAGTGGGCCGCCCTCGGGGTGGTCGAGCCACGCACCGATGGAGCTGGTGGACGTCAGAGGTTTCGTGGGCCGGGCGTCGTTCATCCGCGGTGTGCTCCCCGTCGAGGTGTCGAGGAGACAGGCAACCACCGCGACGGGCTTCAAGTCAACACCGTTGACTTGAGGATGAGCCAGGTTCAGGTCGACAGCAGCAGGGGGCGCAACAGGGCGGTGTACCGGTCCACCAGCTCGTCACGTCCCGCCGCGAGCAGCCGTTCGTCGCCGACGACCCACAGCCCGTAGATCAGCCCGGCGACGAGGACGGCGGCCAACCGGGCCCGCAGCTCGGCGCCCTCGCCGTGCAGCCGGTCGAGCAGCGGGGCGACGAAGTCCTGCTCGTGGATCTCGTGGAGCCGCTCGGCGATCGCCGGCTCGCTGCGAGCCCCGACCAGCGCCACCACCACGCCGCGCTGGGGCTCCTCGAGGTCGACCACGAACTCGACGAGACGGTGCGGCAGCGCCTCCAGAGGGGCGTCGAAGATCGGGTGCTCCTGGAGGCTGAAGCGCATCGTGTCGAGGAAGAGCAGCTCCTTGCTGCCGAAGTGGCGGATGACCAGCGCGGGGTCGGTCGAGGCCGCAGCGGCGATGTCCCGCACGCCGGTGGCCGCGTAGCCGCGCTCGGCGAACAGCGCGGTGGCGGCGTCGACGATCGCCTCGCGGGTGAGGGCGGACGGGCGTCGAGCCATGGCGGGAGGCTACGACCGCCCGGGCGGTCGTCGCCCGCGCTCACAGGGCCTGCGCGGTGCCTGCCGCGACGGCGAGGTAGGGCCGGTAGGCCTCGAGGGCCCCGTCCAGGACGGGCACGCGGAGCTCGATGGTCTCGGCGCCGTCGACGTGGAGGGTCATGGGCATCAGCAGACCGGGCGCGCTGGGTACCGAGGGGAGCACCACCGGGGTGGAGCCGGCGAACACGCCACCGATGGCGAGCGTGCTGCGCGCCGGCACGGTGAAGGCCTCGTCGAGCCCCTCGGCGCTCACCCGCACCTCGCGGGGCCGCTCGGAGGCGTTGACGAGCCGGGCCACGAGGGCCCCGGGCTCCCCGGCGCCCTCGGTGACGACCTTCAGCGCCGCGACGTCCACCTCCAGGTCCAGGCTCGCGACCTGACCGTCGGACGGCAGGTAGGGCTGGGTCGTCATCTGCGGGTTGGTGAACGTGCAACCGGACAGGAGCGCGGCGGCGAGGACCAGGGCGCTCGCCGAGAGCCGCTTCCTCCTGCTGTCGGCACGGTGGCCGAGGGCGGTCGGCGTCGTGGGCTGGCTGCGAGTGCTGGTCACCGGATCTCCGTGGGGGGTCTCGTGGGTCGGTGCTGGGCGCCGTCGGTCGCCGGATCAGCGCCGGCCGCCGGTTCGCGTGCCGTCGGGGTCGACGGCACGCGGACTCGCGCCGCGACGTCCGGTGACCCGCCGGTGGACCAGCAGGGCGATCACGGCGCCGATCAGCGAGCCGAAGAACCCGGCGGGGCTGTAGTCACCGCGGTGGGGCAGCAGCAGGCCCAGCAGCAGTCCGCCCAGGTAGGAGCCCGTGATCCCGAGCAGGACCGTGGCGGGAATGCTCATGGGGTCCTTGCCGGGGACGATCGCCCGGGCGAGGAGCCCGGCGACCAGGCCGATGACGAGCAGGCCGAGGATGAAGCCGATCATGGTGCGCCTCCTGGGGGTGGACGGGCGGCAGCTGCGGCGCAGCGCTGCAGGTGGTCCCCGACGTCCCAGCCGGGCCTGTGCTGAAGAGCCTGGCCGGGTGGGCGGCCGCCTTCTGGGCGTGATCTAGGACGAGGTGAGCGACGCCTCCTTGCCGGACCCGGGCAAGGGTGGGGGTGAGGCGCTGGACAGGGCGCCTGGAGGGCCCGCGCTCGGGCAGAGAGCCGCCGGCGGGTCAGCGCCGCGCCGGTCCGGTCCGGGTGGTGCGGTTGCCGGCGCGGGCGAGCACGGTGGCCCCGATGGCAGCGCTGAGGAGGGAGCCGGCGAAGATGCCGATCTTCGCGGCGTCGACCAGGGCGGGGTCGTCGTAGGCGAGGTCGGCGATGAACAAGGAGACGGTGAAGCCGATCCCGGCCAGGGCCGCGACCCCCCACACCCGGGTGGTGTCCACTCCCGCGGGCAGGACCCCCCAGCCCAGGCGCAGCATGACCAGGGCTGCGCCGCCGATGCCGACCAGCTTGCCGATCACCAGTCCGGCGGTGATCCCCAGGGCGAGGGGATCGGTGGCAGCGTCCCGCAGCGCCGCGACGCTCAGCGGGACCCCGGCGTTGGCCAGCGCGAACAACGGGATGATCAGGAACGCGGACCAGGGGTGCAGGCGGTGCTCGAGGACGGTGAGCACCTCGCGCCCGCGGACGACACCGGTGGGGGTGAGCAGCCCCAGGGCCACCCCGGCGATGGTGGCGTGCACCCCGGACTCCAGGGTGGCCAGCCACACCCCGGCCCCGACCAGGACGTAGGGCCAGATGAGACCCACCCCCACCGCGCGGAGCCCGACCACCGCGCCCAGGCCGGCGAGGGCGCCCAGCAGCCAGGGCAGCGAGAGCTGGTCGGTGTAGACCACCGCGATCACGGTGATGGCGATGATGTCGTCGACGATGGCGATGGTGAGCAGGAACAGCTTGGCGCCGGCGGGCACCCGGGAGCCGAGCAGGGCCAGCACACCGACGGCGAAGGCGATGTCGGTGGCCATGGGGATGCCCCAGCCGCGTGCCCCCTCGGTGCCCGCGGTGAAGGCCAGGAAGATCGCCGCGGGCAGGAGCACCCCGCCGACGGCGGCCACGACGGGCAGGACGGCCGCGCGCGGGTCGCGCAGCTGGCCGGTGACCAGCTCCCGCTTGATCTCCAGGCCGACGACGAAGAAGAAGACCGCCATCAGCCCGTCGTTGACCCAGTGCTGCAGGTCCTCGGTGACCGCCGCGCGGCCGGCCCCGAGGGTCAGCTCGGAGGACCACAGCGCCGAGTAGGAGCCGGCGAGGGGGCTGTTGACCCACACCACCGCCACCAGGGCCGCGGCGGCGAGGACCACCCCACCCGCGGCCTCGGCGTGCAGGAACGCCTTGAGCGGGTCGAGCACCCGCCGGGGGAGCGGTGCCCGCACGTCACGTCCGGAGGTGTCGGGTTCCTTCGTCACCACAGGCTCGCACTCCGTGTGGTGCTCCCACCCGCTGGCCCGCGGACCGCCGGACCTCCGGGCGGCGGGACGTGGCCGAGGAAGGCACCGGTGCTCGGGTCGAGCCCGGCTCCGGCGCCCAGGCGTTCGGTGACCGCGGCCACGGTCCTCACCCTCCGCAGGTCGTCGGCGGCGCTGGTGCGGCCGGCGCCGGAGCCTCGAGAGCACCGAGGAGGTCGAGGACCCAGCGGACCGCCGGGGAGGCCGCCACGACCACCGCGGGCCCGTCGAGGACCGGGGCCAGGCCGTGGGTGTCGGCGAAGGTGACCCCGTCGAGGTCCACGTCCACGCCCTCGTCCCCGCGTTCCTGGACGTGCTCGAGCACCGCGGTCAGCAGGGAGGCGCCGCTCACGTCCAGCTCCCCGCGGACGATGACCAGCGGCCGCGGCGAGGTGCGGCGCACGTCCACGAGCATCCCGTCACAGGCCGCCGACCGCCCGTCCGGGACCAGGTCTGGCTGCGCGGGTCCGGTGGTGCCGGGCAGCGGCGTGCTCGGCAGGGGCGCGCGCCCCCGCCGCGATGACCGGCGCTGGAGGGTGATCGCGGAAGAGGGGGCCATGTGCTTGGACGCTAGGGCGCCTCCACCGTCCGTGAGCAGGTGCGGACCGCGACGAGTGAGCAGCGCCCAGCTTGCCGGGACCCGGAAGGACTGCCCCCTCGAGGGCTCGGTCTCAGTCGGTCACCAGGGGCTGGTGCGGCCAGTCCAGCAGCCGGGCGCCGGTGGTCGCCACCTGCAGGGACAGCTGGTCCACCGGGTCGCCGGCGGAGTACCCGCTCAGCTCGAGGATGCGCTGCAGCCGGTAGGTGACCGCGCGCACGCTCAGGTGCAGGCGGCGCGCCGTCCGCGCCGTGTTCTGCCCGCAGGCGTAGTACGCCTCCAGGGTCGCCAGCAGCGGCTCCGGACCACCTCGGGCGGTGGTGAGCGGCCCGAGCACGGTCTGCACCAGGTCGGCGATCGCCGCCTCGTCGCGCAGCAGCACCCGGTAGACCAGCATGTGACGGGCGTGCACGACCTGGTCGGGCAGGTGGAGGCGCTCGGCGACGCCGAGGGCTTCGAGCGCCTCGCGGTAGGAGCGCAGCACGCCGCGCGGTCCGGTGTGCGACCGGCCCACCCCCACCCGCCACGAGGAGCCACGGGCCAGGCGGGCCGCGGTCGCCCCGGCGAGCTCCGCCAGCTCGTGGCCAGCCAGGTCCGCGGTGCCTGCGGCATCGCTGGTGCCCGCGGAGGACAGCACGTGCACCAGGTCGCCGTCCTTGGCGGTGACCAGCAGTCCCCGGCCCCGGAACCGGACCCGCGCTTCCTCCTCCACCCACCCGCTGACCCTGCTGGTGGTGTCGATGGCGCTGTCGGTCTGAGCGACGGCGACGACGTGGGCGGCGGTCAGGGTGAGCCCGAAGGGCTCGGCGCGCTCGACCAGGGTGCCGACGTCGGAGGTGCCGGTGAGCAGGTCGTCGATGAACTGCCACCGCGAGGCCTCCTCGTCGCGCACCACCAGGCGCTGGGCCTCGACGTACCCGGCGGCCAGGGCGGCCAGGGCGTCGTCGGCGGCCCGCCACACGGCCTCCCCGGTGTGGACCAGCTGTGCCGGTGACACCGGGCGCACCTGGGTGGCGGCCAGCAGCTCGGGCAGGCGCGGCCACAGGCGCCGCGAGGCGCCCATGTACAGGTCGACCAGGGTGGGCAGGCTGATCCCCGCCAGGGCGGCCTCACCTCCCCGGCGCCGGCAGGAGGAGACCTCCTGCTCGCCCAGGCGGCGTCCGGTCCGCGCCACGGCGAGCATGGCGGGCAGGAAGTCGCCGAGCAGCGCCGGCTCCACGCGGTGCTCGCTGCCCACCGCCTCCGTCACCCGGGCGAGCGCCTCGGCCACCGAGCTGTCACCGACCGGGCCCATGCGCTCACTGTCCCGCGCGCCGCCTGCCAGGACACCTCCTGGTGCCTCCCGTGGTGATGAGCACGGGCCGGGCAGGGCCGGTGTCGGCACGCGGGGGAGGACTGCCGCGGCGGAGGCCGCCACCGGGTCGAGCCCCTCAGCCCCCGTGGCCCTCCGGGCCGGCCCCGCTCGCCCGCTCGGGCTGCAGCTCCGCCACCAGCACCGCGAGGTCGTCGTCCAGGTGCCCGTCGGCGTGGGCGAGCGCGGCGGCGACCACGCCGTCGACGACCGCCTCGACGTCCTCGGATCGCAGCGCCTGCGCGAGCAGCTCCGGCGGCAGCATCACCCCACCGGTGTCACGGGCCTCGAGCAGGCCGTCGGTGAGCAGCAGCACGCGGTCGCCCGGGTCAGCGGTGAACGTGTCCGGGCGGCAGGCCGGTGACAGGCCCAGCGGGGTGCTGAAGGCGCTGGGGGTGAGCTGGCTGACGTGCGCGTCGCGAGCAGACAGCCGCAGCGGCGGCGGGTGGCCGCAGTTGACCGTCTGCACCCATCCGCCGGGGTCGAGCTCGAGGAAGACGGCGGTGACGAAGTCCTCGTCCCCGGTGGCAGCGGCCACGCTGTGGTCGACCAGGCGGACGACCTCCGGCAGCGGCAGGTCGGGGCGCAGGCTCGCCTCGCGGAAAGCGGCCAGGGTGGTGGCGGCCAGGCGCACCGCGGGCAGGCCCTTGCCGCGCACGTCGCCCATGACCACCCGCACCCGCCCGCCGCCGACCTCGACCACCTCGACCAGGTCGCCACCGACCGAGGCCGCTCGGTTGGCCGAGCGGTAGCGGGCGGCGAAGGACCAGGCACCGGCCCTGGACGGCACCGGCTGGAGGATGGCGCTCTGCGCCGTCCGCGCCACCTCGCTGACGGCCCGCAGCCGGGCCTCCCGGCGCTCGCGCAGCACGCAGTTGAGCACCGCGAAGGCGGCCAGGGCCAGCACCACGGCCCACCGGAGAGCGGCTCCTCGGGGGGCGTCGCCGGGATCGACCAGCGCCAGAGCGCCCGCGGCCAGCACCGCGGCAGCTCCGGCCAGCGCGGTCAGCCGCCAGCCCAGCACCAGGGACGCCACGAGCGGCGCCACCCCCAGCCACCCCATGGCCTGCTCGTCGCCGAAGCCGACCGCGGGCAGCGCCGCGACCAGGAACGGGCCGGCGGTGGCCGCGACGGCGACGGTCGCCCGCAGCCACACCGGCGGGCGCACGTCCGGTGTCGGAGGCGGCGTCCCGGGCGGCAGCGCGACCGCACCGGTGACCGAGGGCGAGGGGTGCGTCCCCCGCGGAGCGGACCGCGCTGAGAGCCAGGCTCGGGCGGACTCCACAGGGAGACCGTAGCGAGGGGGAGGGCGGGGCCCGGCACGTCGGCGTGGTGGCACGCGTCGGTCAGGCGGTGGTGGCGGGAAGGGTCAGGCGGCCCCACCTGCTTAACTGGGGGACCCCCCCACTTGTCAGGCGAGGAGCCGCACCCCCATGTCCATGACACCCGCGACGACCATGCGCGCCGTCCGCTACGACCGCTACGGCTCCGCCGAGGTGCTCCACGTCAGCGAGGTCCCCGTGCCGCCGGCGACACCGGGTCTGGTGCAGGTGCGCGTCGCCGCCGCCAGCCCGGGCGCCGGCGAGCTGCCGATCATCGCCGGTCACCTGCGCCGCTTCGTGCGCACCGGCTTCCCCGCCGGCGTCGGGGTGGAGTTCACCGGGACCGTCAGCGCCACGGGCGACGGCGTGGACGACCTGGCCACCGGTGACCCCGTGTGGGGGATGGTCCCGCACGGCACCTTCGGGGCGATCGCCGAGTACGTCAGCGTCCCGCGGGCCCGCCTGGCGAGCCCGCCGTCGAACCTCGACCTCGTCGAGGCGGCGTCCCTGCCCGCCGCCGGCACCACCGCCATGACCGCGCTGCGGACCACGGCCCGGGTGCGCCCTGGCGAGCGGGTCCTCGTGCGCGGCGCCAGCGGTGGGGTGGGGACCACGGTGGTGCAGCTGGCGAAGTCCATGGGCGCCGACGTCACCGGCCTGGCGTCCGCGCCCAGCCTCGGGGCGGTGCTGCGCGCCGGCGCCGACCGGGCGCTGGACCACCGCTCGACGCCGGCCGGCGCGCTCGGGCGCTTCGACGTCATCGTCGACCTGGTCGGCACCGGCCTCCCCGAGCACCTGCGGCTGCTCGGCGAGGGCGGTCGCTTCGTCCCGTTGGCGGTGGACCCCCTGCACCCGATCAGGGCGACCGCGCTGGTGCTCTGGCAGGGACTGCTCACCCGCGGGCGGGTGCGCACCTTCTCCAACGACCCCAGCCAGGCTCAGCTCACCGAGCTGGCGGCGCTGGTCGAGGCCGGCACCCTGCGCCCCGCCGTCGACCGGGTGTACCCGCTGCACGCGACGCCGGAGGCCTTCGCCCGCCTGGCCTCGGGAGGGGTCCAGGGCAAGCTGGTCGTCGACATGACCCTCGACCGCCCCGCGCGATGATGGGTCCGCTGGGCAGGAGCGGCCACCGCGCCAGGTGGCGTCCGCCTGGCTCGTTCCGTCGCACGGGCGGAGCTGTCCTCGGGCGGAGGGACGCGCAGTGGCAGGACCAGCCAAGCCGTTGCGAGCCGACGGCCGGCGCAACCGCGCGCGGATCATCGACGCCGCCCGCGAGGCCGTGGCTCGCGACGGGGCGGACGCGTCCTTGGAGCAGGTGGCCCGTGCGGCCGGCGTGGGCTCCGCGACCCTGCACCGCCACTTCTCCTCCCGATCAGACCTGCTGCAGGCGGTCTTCCACGACGACGTCGAGCAGCTGTGCCGGCGCGCCGGGGTGCTCGCCGAGCAGCTGCCGGCCCAGCGAGCCCTGACCCAGTGGCTCGCCGAGCTGACCGCTCGCACCGCCGCGACCCGAGGTCTGGCCGCGTCCCTGGTGGCACCGGACGCCCCGGCGTCGACCGGGTCGACGCAGAGCGCCTGCTACGCCGCCCTGCGCGCCGCTGGCGCCGTCCTGCTGTCCTCGGCCACCGCGGCCGGTGGCACCCGGCCCGGCGTCACCGTCGACGACCTGCTCGACCTGGTCAACGCCGTCTCCCTCGTCAAGGAGGGCGACGGGCCCGCCGCCAGCCACCTGTTCACCCTCGTCCAGCACGGCATCACCGCGCGACCGCCCGCCCCCGACCGGTGAGGACCGCTCGGCCGGGCAGCGCGCTCACCGCGCGGCGGCGACCCTCTCGAGCAGGGCCCGCAGCGGCGTGGTGGGGCGGCCGAGCAGCCCGCCGAGGGTGGGGTCGGTGACGGCGAACTCACCGCGCCGCGCGGCGTGGAACAGGGTGAGCAGCAGGCGCGCGGCCGGCTCGGGGACGCCGTGGCCGGTCAGGCCGGTGACGTAGTCCTCGTCGGCGACCACGACGCGGCGGATGCTGCGCCCGAGCAGGTCGGAGAGGATCCGGGCGACGTCGTCGAGGTCGAGCGCGGCATCGGCGGTGAGCACCGTGCTCCCGCCCGCCGGCTGGGCCGCGTCGGCCAGGACCGCGGCGGCGGCCTCGGCGAGGTCGGCGTGGGTGGTCCACGACACCGGACCGTCGGCCGGTGCGACGAGCTCACCGGTCTCCAGGGCGCGCCCGAGCAGGCGGGGCACCGTCGCGGCGTGGAACCCGTCGCGCAGCGCCGTGAACGGGACGCCGGTGGTCGCCAGGTGGGCCTCGGTGGCGGCGTGGTCACGGGCCGGTTCGAAGAGCGAGTCGGCGCTCGCGGCCTGGTGGCTGGTGTAGAGGATGCGCTGCGCGCCGGCTCGCTGCGCGGCGTCGATGGCGCTGCGGTGCCGGGCGACGGCCGTCTCGCCGAGCGCGTCGACGGAGACGAGCAGCACCTGCGAGGCGCCCTCGAACGCCGCCTCGAGGGTGTCCGGGTCCGCGAAGTCGCCTCGGCGCACCCGCACTCCTCGCGCGGCCAGGCCGGCGGCGCGCTGGGGATCGCGGACGCTGACGCCCACCTGGTCGGCAGGCACCCGCTCCAGCAGGTGGTGGACGACCTGCGAGCCGAGCTCGCCGGTCGCGCCGGTGACGATGATCATGCTGCCTCCATCGGTGCTTCCAGTGGAACGATCAACACGCTATCACCGGAAGCATGATGGTCCGCAGAAGGCGTTATCGTTGGAACCATGGCGCAGACCCGGCCTCGGGCCACCGAACGGCTCCAGGTCCGCGCGCGCGTGGTGGAGGCGGCGGCGCACCTGCTGCACGAGCACGGACCCGCCGCCGTGACCACCCGGGCCGTCGCCGAGGCCGCCGCGACGCAGGCGCCGACGATCTACCGGCTGTTCGGGGACAAGGACGGGCTGCTCGACGCCGTCGCCGAGCACGTCATGGCCACCTACGTCACCGTCAAGTCCGCTGCCGCGGAGACCGCCGGCGCCGACGGCGTGGACCCCGTCGCGGACCTGCGGACCGGGTGGCACGCCCACGTCGCCTTCGGCGTGGCGAACCCGGCGCTCTTCCGGCTCCTGCACGATCCCGACCGCGCCGCGACCTCACCGGCCTCGGCCGCGGGCCTGGAGGTCCTGCGAGCGCGCGTGCACCGGGTGGCAGCGGCCGGGCGGCTGCGGGTCGGGGAGCGTCGTGCGGCCGAGCTCCTGCACGCCGCCGCCACCGGCGCCGTCCTGACCCTGCTGGCCCTGCCGCCGCACGAGCGCGACCTCGACCTCGCCGACGCGTTGTGGGCGGTGACCTCCCCGGCGGTGCTGACCGACGCCGCACCGGTCGCTGCGGGCGGTGGGGACACCGCGGTCGCGACCGCAGTGTCCTTCCGGGCGGTCGTCGACGAGCTGCCGGCGTTCAGCGACGCCGAGCGGGCCCTGATGGTGGAGTGGTTGGACAGGGCGATCAGCACCAGCGGGGGCGCTCCGCGCCCGTGAGGCGGTGGTGGCCGCACGGGGACCGCCAGGCCGACCGCCGGTCAGCCGAGGCTCCCGCCGCCCCCGCCCCGAGCGGCGAGGCTGCGGACCTGCCACTCGTGCACGTCGGCGACCCACTCCCAGCCGGGCTCCACCGACGGGCCGGTGCGCGGGTCGTCGGGCGCCCGGCCGTCGCGCAGGGCCTCGACGTAGGCCCGGTCGCGCGCGATCCGCACGCGGACCTCGCCGCCCCTGCCCACCGATCCGTGACCGGGGACCACGACGTCGACGTCGTCCGCCACGCCCTCGAGGCGCTCCAGCCCCACGAGGTAGCCGTCGACCGCGTCGCCGGCGTCGTCGAGCATCGGCACCAGGACGTCCGACAGCATGTCGCCGGCGACGAGGACCCGGCGCTCCTCGACCAGCAGCGCCGCGTGGCCCGGGGCGTGGGCCGGGTGCTCGATGATCCGGACGCGCGGGCCGTCCCACGGGATCGCGCCGGTCCCGACGGGCAGGCCCGTGACGACGCCGAACAGGTCGATCGGCGTCTCGTCGGCGATCTCGGGCGGCAGGCCCTCGGCGAGACGGGCCCTCCAGTCCGGCTCCGACCGCAGCTCGCGCAGGAACGCCGCGCAGCGGGCCGTGCCGTACCGGGGGGCGTCGCCCAGCTCGTCGTGCCAGAGCGCGTGGTCCCAGTCGGGGTGGGTCGCGAAGCCCGCCACGACCGGCTGGCCCAGCTGGCGGAGGTCGCCCGCCAGGCAGGCCATCTCGCCGCCGGTGATCCCGGGGTCGACGAGCAGGACGCCGGCCCGGCCCTGCACGACGACGGCGTTGTTCCTGATCAGCGGGCTCTGGTGGACCAGCACGCCCTCCGCGACCGGCGTCAGCACCGGAGGCTCCTGCGGGTCACCGGTGCTCGCCCGCCGGTGCCGGAGCCCGTCGGACGGCGTACCGGAGCAGCACGACGCCGTTGCCGAACCGGCGGTCCTCCACCAGCTCCAGGCCGATCTGGGCGTCAGCGGTCTCGAACAGCCGTCGACCACCGCCGACGACGACCGGGGCGACGTACAGCCGGTACTCGTCGACCAGGTCGAGCCGCCGGAAGGTCTCGGCCAGGTCGGCCCCGCCGAGCGTCATGTCGCCGCCGGGCTCCTGCTGGAGCGCGCGGATCTCGTCGTGGTCCACCTCCGCCCGCAGCGAGGCGCCGGGGCCGACGGCCTGCAGCGTGCGGGAGAACACGATCTTCGGCACCGCTCGCCAGATGCCGGCGAACTCGCGCATGGTCGGCGGGTGGTCGGGGTCCCGGTCGGCGTCCGGCCAGAACGCCTCCATCAGCTCGTAGGTGACCCGGCCCTCGAGGAAGGCGCTGTTGGTCGCCAGCTGCTCGTTGAAGTGGGCGTGCAGCTCCTCGTCGACGAGGTGCCAGCTCAGGTCGCGGTCCGGCCCCTCGAAGCGGCCGTCCAGCGACACCATCATCTGCACGACGATCTTCCGCATGCGCCCTCCCGGCTGTCGACGCGGTCCGGGAGCTAGGACCGGCCGGTGCGGCGGATCTCATCGGTCCTGACGTCGTCGCTCCGGTCGTCACACCCGCCGGCGGTAGGTGACAGCGGGTCGCTCGTTCCGGTGCCAGCGGTGCCAGCGGCGGCGAGGAGGTCCGGTGGGACGGGCACGCCGGACTGCTCCTCCAGCGCCGTCCACAGCCGGGTCGCGAGCGCGAGGTCGTTGGCCGGGGCGACCACGGGTGCGGCGTGCACCCGCAGGTCGTGCTTGCGCAGGCTGGGGCCGAGGAAGCGCTCGGCCGGCGCGTCCGGCGCCGTCGCCGCGTAGAGGATCGGGAGGGCCCCGGCCTCGACCGAGCGCCCCAGCGCCAGGCGCAGCAGCCCGCTGACGGTCCGCTCGGCGCGGGTGCGGCCACCGCGCTGCAGCGGAGTGTCGGCGACGCCCGGGTGCGCCACCAGGCTGCGAACGCTGGAGCCGGCGGAGGTCAGGCGGCGGTGGAGTTCCAGGCCCAGCAGGACGTCGCCGAGCTTGGCCGCGGTGTAGGCGCGCATCGGGGAGGAACGGCGCTCGTCGGCGGGGTCGCCCAGCGGCAGTGGCACCCGCACGGTGCGGTAGAGGTCGGAGCCGACGAGCACCACGCGCGCCCGGGGCGCCGTGTGCGCCAGCAGCAGGCCGGTCAGGGCGAAGTGGCCGACGACGCTGGTGGCCCAGGTGCTCTCCAAGCCCTGGGGGCTGAGCACCCGGGCGGTGGGCATGATCCCCGCGTTGGCGACCAGGACGTCGACCGGCGCGCCGGCGGCGATCTCCGCCGCGCCGCGGCGCACGCTGTCCAGGTCGAGCAGGTCGAGGTCGACCACCTCCACGACGGCGCCCGGTGCAGCGTCCAGCACCGCGGACCGGGCCCGCTCGCCCCGGGCCCGGTCGCGGGCGGGCAGGACGACGCCGGCCCCGGCGCGAGCGAGCTCGCGGGCCACCACCGCGCCGAGCCCGCTGGTGGCGCCGGTGACCACCGCCCGTCGGCCGGTCTGGTCGGAGATGTCGGCGGTGGTCCACGACACGGGTGCGTGATTCATTCACGCATTTTGCCACGGGGTCACCAGATGGTCGCGAGGTGCGCCCGGACCCCTACCCTCCGCTGGTGGACGACAGGGGTGCGGCTGCGGTCGAGGTGGCCACCCGCGTGGTGGCCCTGGCCGCCGCGCTGCGGGAGGACGCCGCGGACCTGCTGGCCGCCGAGAGCCTGACGCTGCCGCTGGCGGACGCCGTCTGGGTGCTCGACCCGGCGCTGGGCCCGCAGCCGCGCAAGCAGGTCGCGGCTCGGCTGAGCTGCGACCCCTCCAACGTCACTGTGCTGGCCGACCGGCTCGCGGCGATGGGGCTGCTGGAGCGGGTGGAGGACCCGGGCGACCGTCGGGTCAGGGCGCTGCGGCTGTCCGCGGCCGGCGCCGCGGTGCGCGAGCGGATCGGGGGAGCCCTGGCGCAGGCGGCGCCGCTGGGAGCCCTGGACGACCGGGAGCTGGCGCTGCTGGCCGACCTGCTGCGCCGCACCGGCTGACCCCGTGCGCCCGGCGACCCGGACTCACGGCACGCTCTGCGCCACGCTCCCGCCTCGCAGCACCCTGCTCATCGGGCGTCCCTGGGCGACTTCGTCGACGAGCTCGTCGAGCATGCGGATCCTGCGCATCAGGGGGTCGTCGACCTCCTCCACGCGGATCCCGCAGATGGTGCCGGTGATCAGCGCGGCGTGCGGCGTCATCGCGGGGGCGCGGTCGAAGAAGGTCTCGACGTCCCACAGCTCGTCCAGCGCTGCGGCCAGCCCGGCGGCGTCGTAGCCGGTGAGCCAGCAGATCACCTCGTCGACCTCGGCCCGGGTGCGGCCCTTGCGCTCGGCCTTGGCGACGTAGTGGGGGTGGACGCTGGCGAACGGGGTGGTGAAGATGCGGTGTCTGGGCACGCCTCGCTCCCCGGGTCTGCGGCCGGATCGGTGTCGTGCCCGGCGAGGCTAGCGCGGTGCCCGCGCCCGTGGCCAGGACCTCGTCCGCGGCGCGGAGGTCGACCGCAGAGCCGGCGCTGGGCGAGCCCCTCGACGGTCACCGCGCCGCGCGGACGGTGAGGCACGGCACGCACCGTCGGGCCTCCGGCAGCGCGACCAGGCGCCCGGCCGGGATGGCGCCGCCGCAGGCCTCGCACCTCCCGTAGGTGCCCTCGACCAGGCGCTGCCGAGCCGCGACCAGCTCGGCCACCGTCCGCTCAGCGGAGGCCAGCAGCGCGCGCTGCTGGGCGTGGTCGAGCGAGAGGGTCGAGCCCTCGGGGTCGTGCTCGTCGTCGTCGACGCTGAGCCCGCGGGCCGCACGCAGGCTCTCGGTGGAGCGGAGCAGGGCGGCTCGCTGGGCCCTCGCCGCGGCGAGCCGTGCCTCGAGCCGGTCGGCGGCGTCCCGCGCGGTCTCCTCCACCGCCTCATCCTCCGACCGCGCGCGGGGCGCGGGAAGCGGGGGAGCATGGGTCGCGTGCCGCTGACGGAGATCGACCTGGAGCACCTACGCCGCTGCGTCGAGCTCGCGCGGGAGGCGCTCGCGGCCGGGGATGCGCCGTTCGGCTCGGTGCTGGTGGCTGCGGACGGGACGCGGCTGCACGAGGACCGCAACCGCGTGGTCTCCTCAGGGGACCCGACCCGCCACCCCGAGATCGCGCTGGCCCGCTGGGCAGGGGCGAACCTGCCGGCCGAGGAGCGGGCGCGGGCCACGGTCTGCACCTCCGGGGAGCACTGTCCGATGTGCTCGGCGGCGCACGGCTGGGTCGGGCTCGGCCGCGTCGTCTACGTGCACTCGGCACAGCAGCTGGCCAGCTGGACGGCGGAGTGGGGGTGGCCCGCGGCGCCGGTGCGACCGCTCCCGGTGCAGGACGTCGCCCCCGGGGTCGTGGTCGAGGGGCCGGTCCCCGAGCTGGTCGAGGAGGTGCGCGACCTGCACCGGCGGTCCTCACCGCAGGCGTAGGCGCGGCCCGCGAACCGGCGTCCGCGGGCCAGCAGCGCTGGACCGTCGTCAGGCCACAGCGGCAGGTCAGCCGTCGAGCCGGGCGGCGACGTCGGCCGGGAAGCCCCCGGTCGCGATCGGGCCCCAACCGGTCGGCGTGACGCGGATCAGGGACTTGTCCTGCAGGCGCATCGCCTCGCGGTACTCGTCCCAGTCGGGGTGCTCGCCCGAGATGCAGCGGAAGTACTCGAC
>CADCUY010000460.1 GCA_902806005.1 uncultured Quadrisphaera sp.
TCGCCGGGAGCGCGGGCTCGCGGGGATCGAGCGTCGCCGTCGAGGTCGCCGGCGGCGGGGCGGTGCTGGCCTCCGCGGCAGCGGCCCCGGCTGCCACCGGACCCGCGCTGAGCACCACCACGCCCGCCGCGGCGGCCGCGGCCGCCGTCATGGTGTGCGAGACCGCGCCCGTGGCCAGGCTCACCGCCTGTCCGAACGACGGCGCCTGGCCGAGCAGGGGCACCTGCGCCAGCCAGGACAGCGGCCCGGCGACCCACCGCAGCCGCCCCACCGACAGCGCGAGGAACGCCCGCACCACGGCGGGGTCGAACTGCGTGCCCGCGCACCGGGTGAGCTCGCGGCGGGCGGCCTCGGCGGTCATCGGCGCCTTGTACGGGCGGTGGGCGGTCATCACCTCGTAGGAGTCGGCCACCGCCACCACCCGCGCGGAGAGGCTGATCCGCTCGCGGGCGAGCCCGTGGGGGTAGCCCCCGCCGTCCCAGCGCTCGTGGTGCTGCTCGATGGCGTCGTACCAGGGCCCGAGCCACTCGCGCAGCGGCTCGCAGATCTCGGCGCCGTGCTGGGGGTGCAGCCTGATCTGCTCCCACTCGGCCTCGGTGGGCCTGCCCGCCTTGGTGAGCACCTCCACGGGCACCCGCAGCTTGCCGATGTCGTGGATCAGGGCCGCCCACACGAGCCTGCCGGCGTCGTCGGGCCTCAGGTCCATCTGCTCGGCCAGCATGCTGACGTACAGCTGGGTGCGCTCGGAGTGGCCTCGGGTGCGGGAGTCGTAGTCGCCCAGGGCCCCGACCAGCGCGAGGACCGTCTCCGCGGCCTGCTGCCGGTCGCCCGTGACGCCGTGCCGGCGGGCGTGCTCGAGCTCGGCGGCGATCGCCCTCGTGCCCGCCACGCGACGGGCCATCCGGAACCGGGACGGCGCGCGGTCGGGGAAGAGCATCGACAGCTGCAGCAGGGTGGCCAGGGGCAGCAGCCGTCGGGCGAGGCGGTCGACGAGCACCAGGGCCGCCGTGGAGGTGGCGAGCACCGCGGCCCACCACGCGAGGCCGGGGAGCAGGCCGGGCGGGTGGGGCACCAGCCGCCCGACGGCCACGCCGACGCCGACCGAC
>CADCUY010000461.1 GCA_902806005.1 uncultured Quadrisphaera sp.
GCCGACCGTCCACACCGCCCCGGCCGCCCCGGCCCCGACCGTCGCCGCCCCGACCGCCCCGGCGCTGGCGGTCGAGCGCGAGGTCGACGTCCGCACCGACGCTGCCGCGCCCACCGCGTTCGAGCCCTCCCGCGGCCGCCGCTCCCACCGCCACCCCGTGCGCGCCACCTTCGGCCTGCCGCAGGTCGGCATGGTCGGGGTGCTCGGCCTGGCCACCCTGGTCGCCCCGATCGCCGGGCAGACCAGCCACGCCACCGCCGACGCCGGCACCACGGAGATCTCGGTGGTGCCCTCCTCCGAGCTCGACGTGCTCACCCCCGAGCAGGGCGTGGTCGCCGCCTCCGCGGCGTTCGGCCTGCCCGTGGTCGAGGCCGACGCCCCCGACGCGGGCCCCAGCGTCGAGGACCTGATGGCCAAGCGCGACGCCGCCGACCAGGCCAGCCGCGCCATCGGCGAGCGCACCCTGGCCCAGCAGGCCGCGGAGCAGCAGCAGCGCGAGGAGGCCGAGCTGCTGGCCTCCCTGGCCCCCGGCTGCGACGGCGTGGTCGGCGAGGCCGTGCTCGAGGCGCCCAACGGCCGCCTCGACACCGACGGCCTGTGCCCGCTGTGGGAGTCCGGCGACATGCTCCGGGCCGACGCCGCCATGGCCCTGGCCAGGCTGAACATCGCCTACCGCGCCGAGTTCGGCACGGACATCGCGCTCACCGACTCCTACCGCTCCTACGCTTCCCAGGTCGCGGTCAAGCGCGCGAAGCCCGGTCTGGCCGCCCGCCCGGGCACCAGCCAGCACGGCTGGGGCCTCGCCGTCGACCTCGGCGGCGGCGTCCAGCGCGGCGACCGCCACTACGAGTGGCTGGCCGACAACGCCCCCGCCTACGGCTGGGAGAACCCCGACTGGGCCCAGCGCGGCGGCAGCGGCCCGTACGAGCCCTGGCACTGGGAGTACGCCGAGGGCCGCGACGGCGCCAGCACCGGCAGCGACGACCAGCCGGCCTGAGCCCCGCTGCTAGCATCGGGGCCAGGTCCTGACCGGGCCCCCGTAGCTCAGGGGATAGAGCGGCGCCCTCCGGAGGCGTAGGCGCAGGTTCGAATCCTGCCGGGGGCACCACGCCGCGCAGCACGGCTCGCGGCCTCGACACCGGGCCTAGCCTGCAGCCGTGGAGCACCCGCCCGTCCGCGTGCTCGTCGTCGACGACACGCCGCAGATCCGCCTCCTGCTGCGCCTGAACCTCGAGCTCGAGGGCCACGCGGTCGAGGAGGCCACCGACGGCACCAGCTGCCTGGCCCGGCTGCGCACCCCCGGCGCCGAGCCCGTCGACGTCGTGCTGCTCGACGCCGCGATGCACCCGCTGGACGGCTGGGCGACCACCGCCGAGATCCGCCGCGACCCCGCGCTGGCCGGGCTGCCGGTCCTGATGGTCACCGCCTCGGTGCAGGCCCACCACCGCGCCCGGGCCCGGCAGGTGGGCGTCGACGCCTTCGTCACCAAGCCGTTCGAGCCCTCCGCCGTGGTCGAGACCGTGGAGCGGCTCGCCCGCCTGCGCCGCTGACTACCCTGGGGGGGTGACCCCCGCCGAGCTCTCCGACGCCGTCCGCGCCTGCCTGCTCGAGGCCGTGGCCGCCGGCGAGCTGCGCGTGGACGCCGCCGTGGTGCCCGCGCAGGTGCGCGTGGAGCGCCCCCGCAGCCGCGAGCACGGCGACTGGGCCACCAACGTCGCGATGCAGGTCGCCAAGCCCGCCGGCGCGCCCCCGCGCCAGGTGGCCGAGCTGCTCGCCGCGCGGCTGCGCGCCGTGCCCGGGGTGACCGGCGTCGACGTCGCCGGCCCGGGCTTCCTCAACCTCACCGTCGACGCCGCCGCGGCCGGCGAGCTGGCCCGCACCGTCGTCCGCGCCGGCGGGGCCTACGGCACCAGCGGCGCCCACGACGGGCTGCGGGTGAACCTCGAGTTCGTCTCCGCGAACCCCACCGGCCCGATCCACGTCGGCGGCACCCGGTGGGCCGCGGTCGGCGACTCCCTGGCCCGGGTGCTCACCGCCACCGGCGCGCAGGTGACCAAGGAGTACTACTTCAACGACCACGGCGCGCAGATCGACCGGTTCGCCGAGTCGCTGCTGGCCAGCGCCCGCTCGCAGCCGGCGCCCGAGAACGGCTACGGCGGGGCCTACGTCGCCGACATCGCCACCGCCGTCGTGCACGCCGCGAAGGAGGCCGGCGAGCCCGACCCCACCGAGCTGCCCGACGAGCAGGCGCTGCCGGTCTTCGCCGCCCGCGGCACCGCGGCGATGTTCGCCGAGATCAAGCAGTCGCTGCACGACTTCGGGGTCGACTTCGACGTCTACACCCACGAGGGCACCTTCCACGACTCCGGTGCGGTGACGGCGGCCATCGAGCAGCTGCGCGCCTCCGGGGCCCTGTACGAGGCCGACGGCGCCTGGTGGCTGCGCTCGACCGACCACGGCGACGACAAGGACCGGGTCGTGGTGAAGTCCGACGGCTCGCCCGCCTACATCGCCGGCGACCTGGCCTACCTGCGCGACAAGCGCGCCCGCGGCGCCGACCTGGCCATCTACCTGCTCGGCGCCGACCACCACGGCTACGTGGCCCGGCTGAAGGCCGCCGCCGCGGCGTTCGGCGACGACCCCTCCGTCGTCGAGGTGCTCATCGGCCAGCTCGTGCGCCTGGTCAAGGACGGGGCCCCGGTGCGGATGTCCAAGCGCGCCGGCACCGTGGTGACCCTCGAGGACCTCGTCGACATCGTCGGGGTGGACGCCGCGCGCTACGCGCTGACCCGCTCCTCGCTGGACTCCGCGATCGACGTCGACCTCGACCTGCTGCTCAAGCGCACCAACGACAACCCCGTCTTCTACGTCCAGTACGCGCACGCCCGCACCTGCGGGGTCACCCGCAACGCGCGCGAGCTCGGGGTGGCCCTGCAGCGCCCCGACGGCAGTGACGGCTTCGACCCCGCGCTGCTGGACCACCCCACCGAGACGGCGCTGCTGGCCGCGCTGGCCGAGCTGCCCCGGGTGGTGGCGCAGGCCGCGGAGCTGCGCGAGCCGCACCGGGTGGCCCGCCACCTCGAGGCGCTCGCCGGCTCCTACCACCGCTGGTACGACGAGCGGCGGGTCACCCCGCTCGGCGACGAGGAGGTCACCGACGTCCACCGCACCCGGCTGTGGCTGAACGAGGCGACCCGCACCGTGCTCGCCAACGGGCTCGGCCTGCTCGGGGTCTCCGCCCCGGAGCGCATGTAGTGCGCGCCCACGAGGCCGGGGCCCTGCACGCCGAGGGCTACGGCGCACCGCCCTGGCTGGCCCGGCCCGACGACGTCAACGCGCTCGTGCCCGCGCTGTGGCCCACCGGGGCGACCCGCGGCCCCAGCGGGGTGCTGACCGTCGCGGGCCTGGACGTCGCCGCGCTCGCCGCCGAGCACGGCACCCCCGCCTACGTCCTCGACGAGGCCGACTTCCGCGGGCGGGCGACGGCGTTCCGCGACGCCTTCGACGCCGCGTTCGCCGACGCCTGCGGCGGCGCGGACGTCTACTACGCCGCGAAGGCCTTCACCTGCACCGCCGTGGCGCGGTGGCTGCGCGAGGACGGGCTGCGCTACGACGGGTGCACCAGCGGCGAGCTCGCCGTGGCCCAGCGCGCCGGGATGCCCGGCGGGGACCTGCTCTTCCACGGCAACAACAAGTCGGTGCCGGAGATCGAGCGGGCGGTGGCCGCCGGCGTCGGCCGGATCGTCATCGACTCGCTCACCGAGGTCGACCGGGTCGCCGACGCGGCGCGCCGCGCCGGAGTCCGCCAGGGCGTCATGGTGCGGGTCACGGTGGGGGTCGAGGCGCACACCCACTCCTACATCGCCACCGCCCACGAGGACCAGAAGTTCGGCCTGAGCCTGACCGGTGGAGGAGCCGCGGCCGCCGTCGCCGCCGTCCTCGCCCGCCCCGAGCTGGAGCTGCGGGGGCTGCACAGCCACATCGGGTCGCAGATCTTCGACGTCGCCGGCTTCGAGGTCGCGGCCCGGCGGCTGCTGGGCCTGCACGCCGCGGTGGCCGCCGAGCACGGCGCCGTGCTGCCCGAGATCGACCTGGGCGGGGGCTTCGGCGTGGCCTACACCGCCACGCAGCGCCCGCTGCCGCCCCGCGAGCTGGCCGAGGGGATGGCGGCCGTGGTCACCAGCGCCTGCCGCGACCTCGGGGTGGACGTGCCGCGGGTGAGCATCGAGCCCGGGCGGGCGATCGCCGGGCCCTCGACGTTCACCCTCTACACCGTGGGCACCGTCAAGGACGTCGAGCTCGACGGCGGCGCGCGCCGCCGGTACGTGGCGGTGGACGGCGGCATGAGCGACAACGTGCGCACCGCGCTGTACGACGCCGACTACTCCGCCACCCTCGCCTCGCGCTCGTCCGGCGCGGAGCCCGTGCTCGCGCGGGTGGTCGGCAAGCACTGCGAGAGCGGCGACGTGGTGGTCAAGGACGAGTTCCTGCCCGACGACGTCGCGCCCGGCGACCTGCTGGCCGTGCCCGGCACCGGGGCGTACTGCCGCAGCATGGCCAGCCAGTACAACCACGTGCCCCGCCCGCCCGTGGTCGCCGTGCGCGACGGGCGCGCGCGGGTGCTCGTGCGCCGCGAGACCGAGGACGACGTCCTGGCCCTCGACGTCGGGTAGCGCCGCCGGGGTGCACCGGGCCCGGGCCCTCAAGTCCGCCCCGCCGCCCGCCGATGCGTCGGGGGAGGACGCGGAGGTGGGCGGCATGGTGCGGAGGACCCTGGCGCTGCGCGCTGCCCTGGCCCTGCTCGCCGGCGCGGTCTTCGCGCTGGTCGTGGCCACCGACCTGCTCGCCGGGTCGCGGGTGCTCGGCCGGCCCGCCGCGATCGTCGTCGACGACCTCGTGCAGCTCGCCGCCGCCGCGACGGC
>CADCUY010000462.1 GCA_902806005.1 uncultured Quadrisphaera sp.
CTGCTCGCCGAGGCCGACCGGCGCAGCCCGGTGGTGCTGCTCGAGGTGCGCGCGGACAACGAGCACGCGCAGGAGCTCTACCGCCGCCGCGGGTTCACCGAGATCGGCCGGCGCCGCGGCTACTACCAGCCGAGCGGCACCGACGCCGTCGTCATGCGGAGGGAGAGGCCATGAGCGAGCCGCTGGTGCTGGGGTTCGAGACCTCCTGCGACGAGACGGGGGTCGGGATCGTCCGCGGGCACACGCTGCTGGCCGACGCGCTGGCGACCTCCATGGCCGAGCACGAGCGCTTCGGCGGGGTCGTGCCCGAGATCGCCTCCCGGGCGCACCTGGAGGCGATGGTGCCGACGGTGCACCGCGCCCTGGCCGACGCCGGCATCGCCGCCTCCGACGTCGACGCGGTGGCGGTCACCAGCGGGCCCGGGCTCACCGGCGCGCTGCTGGTCGGGGTCGCTGCGGCCAAGGCCTACGCCCTGGCGCTGGACAAGCCGCTCTACGGCGTCAACCACCTCGCGGCGCACGTCGCCGTCGACGAGCTGCAGCACGGTCCGCTCGCGGAGCCCTCGATCGCGATGCTGGTCTCCGGCGGGCACAGCTCGCTGCTGCTGGTCCCCGACCTCGCCCAGGACGTCCAGCCGCTCGGGCGCACCATCGACGACGCCGCGGGTGAGGCCTTCGACAAGGTCGCCCGCGTGCTCGGGCTGCCCTTCCCCGGTGGGCCGCCGATCGACAGGGCGGCGCGGGACGGCGACCCGTCGGCGATCGCGTTCCCCCGCGGGCTGACCGGCCCCCGCGACCCGGTCTACGACTTCTCGTTCTCCGGCCTCAAGACCGCCGTCGCCCGCTGGGTGGAGGCCCGGCAGCGCGCGGGGGAGCCGGTGCCGCTGGCCGACGTCGCCGCGTCGTTCCAGGAGGCGGTCGCCGACGTGCTCACCGCCAAGGCCGTGCGGGCCTGCCGCGACCACGGCGTCGACCACCTGGTGCTCGGCGGGGGAGTGGCGGCCAACTCGCGGCTGCGGGCGCTGGCCGAGGAGCGGTGCGCCGCGGCCGGCATCGTGCTGCGGGTGCCCAGCCCCAAGCTGTGCACCGACAACGGTG
>CADCUY010000463.1 GCA_902806005.1 uncultured Quadrisphaera sp.
TCCGGCCGCTGTCGGCCCGGTCGCCGTCGACCCCGCCGCCGTCGGCCCCGCCCGCCGCCGCGGCCACCAGCGCGCGCGGGGTCTCCAGGGTCCGCTCGAGCAGGTCGGTCTCGACCACGGCGGCGACGGCGAAGCCCGCGCGCAGCCGCGCGGTGGCCCGCCCGCCGAGCGCCTCGTACAGGCGCACCACGACGTCGCCGCTGCGGTCCTCGGCCAGCTTGACCGCCTCGACCACCACGCCCTCGCCGTCCACGGCCACCAGGGGCTGCGGGGCCGCGTCGCCGGTCACCTCGCGCACCGGCAGGTTCAGCCGGTACCCCTCGCGCACCGCCTCGCCGACGCCCGCGCCGACCACCAGCGAGGCGCGCAGCAGGTGCTCGCCCTGGTCGGCGTCGGGGTCGGGGTAGAGCGGGGCGCGCAGCAGCGACAGCCGCACGGTGGTCGTCGTCCCGCCGTCGGCGCGGGTCGAGCGCCCGACGTCGTGGCCGTAGGTGGCGTCGTTGGCCACCGCCACGCCGTAGCCGGGCTCGCCCACGTGCACCCACCGGTGCGCGCACGTCTCGAACCGCGCCGCGTCCCAGGAGGTGTTGGTGTGCGTGGCGCGCAGCACGTGCCCGAACTGCACCTCCGAGGCGGCCCGGTCGGCGTGGACGTCGACGGGGAAGGCGAGCTTGAGCAGGCGCTGCCGCTCGTGCCAGTCGATGGCCAGCTCCAGCTCGACCGCTCCCGAGCCCGCGGCCAGCCCGATCGTCTGCTCCACCGTCGAGGCCCCGAACCGCCGCCGCACCCGCACCGCGACCCGCTCGGCCGAGGAGCCGGCCAGCTCCACCGACTCGGCCTCGCGCAGCTCGACCACGTGACGGCGGTAGTGCTCGTCGATGTCCCAGGCGTCCCACTGGGTCGGGACGTCTCGGTGCAGCTGCAGCAGGCCGCCGTGCGCCCCGGGGGCGAGCACCTCGCGGTCGGCGCGCAGGTCGCGCACCGAGGCGAGCAGCCCGTCGGCGTCGACGACCACGCGCACCAGCCCGTTGTCGAGCACGAACCCGCCGTCCGCGGCCTCCGCCGTGGCCCCGGTGGGGTGCTGGCGCGGCCCGCCGGCCATCGCGGGCACCGCGGAGGCGGGGAACGGGGCGGCGTTGAAGGTCAGCGGCGCCTCGCCCTCGCCGGCCAGCGCCGCCAGCGCCGTGTCGACCACCCCCTCGAGGGTGGCGGCGACCTCGGCGTAGTTCCGCTCGGCGTCGCGGTGCACCCAGGCGATCGACGAGCCGGGCAGGATGTCGTGGAACTGCTGCAGCAGCACCGTCTGCCACGCCCGCTCGAGCACCTCGTACGGGTAGGGCGCGCCCCGCTGCACGTGCGCGGCGCTGCACCACAGCTCGGCCTCGCGCAGCAGGTGCTCGCTGCGCCGGTTGCCGCGCTTGGTGCGGGCCTGGGAGGTGTAGGTGCCGCGGTGGAACTCCAGGTACAGCTCGCCGCTCCACACCGGCGCCGCCGGGTACTCGGCCTCGGCGTCGGCGAAGAACTCCGCCGGGCTGGCCAGGCGCACCCGCGGGCTGCCCTCGAGGTCGGCGGTGCGGGCCGCGGCGGCGAGCATCTCGCGGGTGGGGCCGCCCCCGCCGTCGCCCCAGCCGAACGGCACCAGGGAGAGGTTCGCGCGCCCCTTCTCGGCGTACTGGCGCTCGGCGCGGGCCAGCTCGGCGCCCGAGAGCTCGGAGTTGTACGTGTCGACCGGCGGGAAGTGCGTGAACAGCTGGGTGCCGTCGATGCCCTCCCAGCGGAAGGTGTGGTGCGGCATCCGGTTGGTCTCGTTCCACGACGTCTTCTGCGTCAGGAACCACCGCGAGCCCGCCGCGGCGGCGATCTGCGGCAGCGCGGCGCTGTAGCCGAAGGAGTCCGGCAGCCACACGTCCAGGGGCTCGACGCCGAGCTCCTCCATGAAGAAGCGCTTGCCGGCCACGAACTGGCGGGCCAGGGCCTCGCCGCCGGGCATGTTGGTGTCGGACTCCACCCACATGCCGCCCACGGGCACGAAGCGGCCCTCGGCGACCCGCTTGCGCAGGCGCTCGAACAGCTCCGGGTAGCTGTCGCGCACCCACGCGTACTGCTGCGCCGAGGAGCAGGCGAAGACCAGGTCGGGGTCCTCGTCCATCAGGGCCAGCACGTTGGAGAACGTGCGGGCGCACTTGCGCACGGTCTCGCGGGTCGGCCACAGCCACGCGGAGTCGATGTGGGCGTGGCCCACGGCGACCACCCGGTGCGCGCTGGCCTCCGCCGGGGCGGCGAGCGCCGGGGCCAGCACCGCGCGGCCGGCGGTGGCGGTGCCCGCGACGTCCCACGGGTCGACGGCGTCGACGAGGTCCTCCAGCGCCCGCAGCACGCGGGCGGCGCGGGTGCGGTCGGCGGGCAGCTGCTCGAGCAGGCCGCGCAGGGTCCACACGTCCTGCGCCAGCTCCCACACCTCCACGTCGAGCTCGGCGAGGTCGACGCCGCCGAGCACGTACAGCGGGTCGGTGCCGGCGGTGGCCCGGTCGCCCAGCGGGGTGGGGCGGTAGAGGTCGAACCCGGCGATCTCGGGGTTGGACGACGCCTCGAGGTAGACGTCGACGGCCGCGTCGCCGTCGCCCACCGGCAGGTGGCGGTTGCGCGGGTGCAGGCCCTTGAGGATCGTGCCGTCGGGCCGGTACGCCGTCGCCTCGGCCTGGAAGCCCGGCCCACCGCCGGTGAAGCCGAGGTCGACCACCACCTCCGGGCGCAGGCCCGCCCCGCGCGCGTCGGCGGGCACCTCGCCGGTGACGTGGAACCAGGTGGTCGCCCACGGCGGCCCCCACGCCTCGCCCGGGCGCACGGGCGCGAAGGTCTGCGCCACGGCCTCGGCGAAGGGCACGGGCTCACCGGGGGCCTGCCAGCGGGTCACCGCCAGCGGGGTGCGGCGGCGGTGCAGCGCGGGGGTGAGGCGCTCGGTGGTGAAGCGCTCGAGGCGCCGCAGCACCAGGCGGGTGTCGTCGTGCACGGGTCTCCTGTCGTGGTGGTCCGGTCGAGCTGCGTGCGGGGGAGGGGGGCTCAGCCCTTGATGCCGCCGGCCATCGCCGAGCTGCCGGCGACGCGCTGGACCACCAGGTACAGGACCAGCACCGGCACCGAGTAGAGGATCGAGAAGGCGGCGAGCTGGCCGTAGGAGATCGTCCCGTTGGTGCCGAAGAAGGTGTAGATGGCCACCGCCGCCGGCTGGGTGGCCGCGTCGGAGAGCAGCACGAAGGGCACGAAGAAGTTCCCCCAGGTCTGGGCGAACACGAAGATGAAGACCACGGCGAGGCCGGGCCGCATCAGGGGGACGACGATGCGCCGCAGCGCCACCATGGCGCTCGCGCCGTCCGTCCAGGCCGCCTCCTCGAGGGTGACCGGCACGGAGTCCATGAAGTTCTTCGTCATCCAGATCGCGATGGGCAGCGACGTCGCGGCGAGGAACAGCACCGTCCCGGCGGTCGAGCCCAGCAGGCCCAGGGCCACGAACAAGGCGTAGACCGGCACCATGATCGCGGTGATGGGCAGCGTCGTGGCGAACAGGACGCCGTAGAGGAACGGCTTGCGGAAGCGCATCTGGTAGCGCGAGAGGGGGTACGCGGCGAGCACCGAGACCACGACGGTGATCACCGCGGTGCCCATCGAGATCACCGTGGAGTTCCACAGCGGCCGCAGCGTCTGCCCGCCCTCGACCACGGTGGTGAAGTTGCCGAGGCCGGGCCGCGAGGGCAGGCCCACCGACACCGACGCGCTGGGGTCGAACGCGGCCAGCACGATCCAGGCCAGGGGCACGACGAAGGCGACGCCGACGAGCGCCAGCGCGAGGTCGGCGGCGATCGCGCTGGCCCCCCGCCGGGGGGACGCCGGGTGCAGCGGGGCCGTGCCGCTGCGCCGGCCGGTGCTGCGGCGGCCCGCGCGCCCGCGCGGCTCGGCGACCTGCGGGGCGGTCAGCGCGGTGCTGGCCATCAGTCCACCTCCGGCTTGAGGACCTTGATGTAGACGACGGCGAAGATCGCGCCGATGAGCAGGGTCACCGTGGCGATGGCGGTGCCGTAGCCGATCTGGGCGAACTTGAAGGCCTGCTGGTAGGCGAGCACCGGCAGGGTCGAGCTGGAGGTGCCGGGGCCGCCCCCGGTCATCACCCAGATCAGGGTGAACACGCCGAGGGTCTGCAGCGTGGTGAGCATGAGGTTGGTCGAGATGGCCCGGCGGATCATCGGCAGGGTGATCCGGAAGAAGCGCTGGGTGCGGGTGGCGCCGTCCAGCGCCGCGGCCTCCTGGACGTCGTCGGGCACCTCGGACAGCGCCGCGCCGTAGACGAGCATCGAGAACGCGGTGCCGCGCCAGACGTTGGCGAGGATGACCACGAGCATCGGGAAGGTGATCAGCCACGTCGGGCCGGTCAGGCCCAGCCGGGTCAGCAGAGCGTTGAGGGTGCCCTCGGTGGCGAACAGCGCGTACAGGGTGAAGGCCGCCACGATCTCGGGCAGCACCCACGCGGTCACCACCAGAGCGCCGACCACCGCGCGCAGCGGCTTCGAGCACACCCGCAGCAGCAGGGCCACGACCATGCCCAGGACGTTCTGGCCGACCAGCGCCGAGGCGCCGACGAAGAGCAGGGTCAGCCAGGCCGCGTCCCAGAACTCGGAGCTGGACAGCAGCCGGGTGTAGTTCTCCAGCCCCACGAACTCCGGCGCCGCGGCCCGGTAGCCGCTCAGGGCGGCGTTGGTCAGCGAGCCGTAGAGGGCGTAGGCGATGGGGCCGGCGAGGAAGACCGCCATCAGCGCCACGGCCGGGGCCAGCGGCACCAGCCGGCCCGCGGTGCGCAGCCCCAGACGCCGAGGGCGGCGCCGCGGCGCCGGGGTGGGCCCCGGCAGCACCTACGCGCCGG
>CADCUY010000464.1 GCA_902806005.1 uncultured Quadrisphaera sp.
GCGCCCGCGCCGGCTACGCCGGGCTCAAGGACCGCCTGGCCGCCGAGCACCACGACGTCGACGCCTACGCCGCGGCCAAGGCGCCCTTCATCGCCGAGGTGCTGGCCCGCGCGGGAGGGTGAGGGTGCGCCGGCCGGCGGCGGGGAACAACCGCTGTCGGTGGTGGCGCTTACCGTCTCACCATGCGCCCCGTCACCGACATCAAGCGCTCGCTGGCCCCCTTCGCCGTCGAGGCCGAGTTCGCCCCCTCCGGCGACCAGCCGACCGCGATCGCCGACCTGACCCGCCGCATCCGGGGCGGTGAGAAGGACGTGGTGCTCCTGGGCGCCACCGGCACCGGCAAGTCGGCGACCACGGCCTGGATGATCGAGCAGCTGCAGCGCCCGACCCTGGTGATGGCCCCCAACAAGACCCTCGCCGCGCAGCTGGCGAACGAGTTCCGCGAGCTGCTCCCGCACAACGCGGTCGAGTACTTCGTCTCGTACTACGACTACTACCAGCCCGAGGCGTACGTGCCGCAGTCCGACACGTACATCGAGAAGGACTCCTCGATCAACGAGGAGGTCGAGCGGCTGCGGCACTCGGCGACCAACAACCTGCTCACCCGGCGCGACGTGGTGGTGGTCGCCTCGGTCTCGTGCATCTACGGCCTGGGCACCCCGCAGGAGTACGTCGACCGGATGGTGCCGCTGTCGGTGGGCCAGCAGATCGACCGCGAGGAGCTGCTGCGCCGCTTCGTGACGATGCAGTACACCCGCAACGACCTGGCCTTCACCCGCGGCACCTTCCGCGTGCGCGGCGACACCGTGGAGATCATCCCGGTGTACGAGGAGCACGCCCTGCGGATCGAGATGTTCGGCGACGAGATCGAGCGCATGCACCTGCTGCACCCGCTGACCGGCGAGGTGATCCGCGAGGAGCAGGAGATGTACGTCTTCCCCGCCACCCACTACGTCGCCGGCCCGGAGCGGATGGAGCGGGCCATCGGCAGCATCGAGGCCGAGCTCACCGCCCGGCTGGCCGAGATGGAGGCCCAGGGCAAGCTCCTCGAGGCCCAGCGGCTGCGGATGAGGACCAGCTACGACATCGAGATGATGCGCCAGGTCGGCTCCTGCGCCGGCATCGAGAACTACTCGCGGCACATCGACGGCCGCGGCCCGGGCACGGCGCCCCACACGCTGCTCGACTACTTCCCCGAGGACTTCCTGCTCGTCATCGACGAGTCGCACGTCACCGTGCCGCAGATCGGCGCGATGTACGAGGGCGACATGTCGCGCAAGCGCACGCTGGTCGACCACGGGTTCCGGCTGCCCAGCGCGATGGACAACCGGCCGCTGCGCTGGGAGGAGTTCCTCGAGCGGATCGGCCAGACCGTGTACCTCTCGGCCACCCCCGGCCCGTACGAGCTCTCCCGCGGCAAGGGCGCCGTGGAGCAGATCATCCGGCCCACCGGGCTGGTCGACCCGCAGGTGGTGCTGCGCCCGACCAAGGGGCAGATCGACGACCTGCTGGAGCAGATCCGCATCCGCGCCGCCAAGGACGAGCGGGTGCTGGTGACCACGCTGACCAAGAAGATGGCCGAGGACCTCACCGACTACCTGCTCGACCAGGGCGTGCGGGTGCGCTACCTGCACTCCGACATCGACACCCTGCGCCGGGTCGAGCTGCTGCGGGAGCTGCGCCAGGGCGAGTACGACGTCCTGGTCGGCATCAACCTGCTGCGCGAGGGCCTCGACCTGCCCGAGGTGTCCCTGGTGAGCATCCTCGACGCCGACAAGGAGGGGTTCCTGCGCTCCGCGACCTCGCTGGTGCAGACCATCGGCCGCGCCGCCCGGAACATCTCCGGGCAGGTGCACATGTACGCCGACAAGATGACGCCGTCGATGACCCAGGCGATCGAGGAGACCAACCGGCGCCGGGCCAAGCAGGTGGCCTACAACGAGGCCCGCGGCGTCGACCCCCAGCCCCTGCGCAAGAAGATCGCCGACATCACCGACCTCCTGGCCCGCGAGGACGCCGACACCGCCGAGCTGCTCAGCGCCGTGGGCGGCGGGGTCGGGGGGTCGGGGCGCTCGTCCTCGCGCGGCAAGGCCCCGGTGCCGGGCGGCCGGTCGCGCTCCGAGGGCGCCCGGGCGGTCACGCCCCCGGTCGGCACCCGCGGCTCCGCCTCGGCCGACCTCGCCACCCTCATCCAGCAGCTCAGCGACCAGATGCACGCGGCGGCGGCCGAGCTGCACTTCGAGCTGGCGGGCCGGCTGCGCGACGAGATCAGCGACCTCAAGAAGGAGCTGCGGGGCATCGAGCGCGCCACGTCGGTCTAGCCCGTCCGCGTGGCGCGCTGTCCGCCGGCCCCCGGGGTCGGTTACGATCGCCGCGTCGTCGGGGGAGTATCCCTGTGCGGCGGCCTCGACAGTACGGTCCCGCCATCGGGATCCGGGGCCGTCGGTGCCGCATCCCGCAGGGTGCCGCACGGGAGAGACCTGAGGTCCATCCTCGCGACGCGGAGGTCTCCTGCATGAACGTGCCCCTGTGGGTCTGGGCGCTCACCATCGCCGGCATCCTGGCGATGATCCTGTTCGACTTCTTCGGGCACGTGCGCGACGCGCACGCGCCGACCCTGAAGGAGGCCGGCACCTGGTCGGCGGTCTACGTCGGCATCGCCGTCGTCTTCGGGCTCCTCGTGCTCGCCTTCTCGGGCCCGCAGTACGCCGGTGAGTACTTCGCCGGGTACATCACCGAGAAGGCGCTGAGCGTCGACAACCTCTTCGTCTTCGTCATCATCATGTCGAGCTTCGCGGTGCCCCGGGAGTACCAGCAGAAGGTGCTGCTGATCGGCATCGCGGTGGCGCTGGCCCTGCGCACCGTCTTCATCGTCGTCGGCGCCGCGGCCATCGAGCAGTTCAGCTGGGTCTTCTGGGTCTTCGGCGGCATCCTCATCTGGACGGCGGTCGCCCAGGTCCGCGGCGGCGGCCACTCCTCCAGCGAGGAGTACCACGAGAACGCCGTCCTGCGGGCCGTGCGCCGCCTGGTGCCCACCACCGACGAGTACCACGGCGACCGGCTGCTCACCCGCGTGGACGGGCGCCGGGCGATCACCCCGATGCTCATCGTCCTGCTCGCCATCGGCACCGCCGACGTGATCTTCGCCGTCGACTCCATCCCGGCGATCTTCGGCCTGACCGAGGAGGTCTTCCTCGTCTTCGCGGCCAACGCCTTCTCGCTGCTGGGCCTGCGCCAGCTCTTCTTCCTCATCGACGGGCTGCTCGACAAGCTCGTCTACCTCGCCTACGGCCTGGGCGCCATCCTCGGCTTCATCGGCCTCAAGCTCGTCATCCACGCCATGCACACCAACGAGCTGTCGTGGGTCAACGGCGGCGAGCACATCACCGTCGTGCCCGAGATCCCGACGTCCCTCTCGCTCGGCTTCATCGTCGTCACCCTGACGGTCACCACCGTGGCCAGCCTGCGGGCCACCCGGCGGCAGGCCGAGCGCGACCGGCAGCCCGCCGGGTGACGGGCGCCCGCGCGCGCACCTCGCGGGGTCTGCCATCCTCGGAGCGGGCGCACCCGACGCCCGCCCACCCCCGCCAGGACGTCGTCGGCGCGCCGTCAGGGCCGCCCCGGAGCACCGGCTCGACCAGGAAGGCCCATCCGTGACGGAACTCCCCGCGTGGTT
The DNA here is from genome assembly GCA_902806005.1 of uncultured Quadrisphaera sp. Taxonomy (GTDB): domain Bacteria; phylum Actinomycetota; class Actinomycetes; order Actinomycetales; family Quadrisphaeraceae; genus CADCUY01. Next base: position 3,677 of record CADCUY010000464.1, read on the forward strand.
CGAGATCGGCTCGCTCTCGCTGCTGACCGCGCTGCTGATCGCCGACCTGGCGCTGGTGGCCAAGCGCCCGCACGTGCCCTCGGCGAAGGAGAGCGGCCTGTGGGTCGGCTTCTACGTCTCCCTCGCGATCGTCTTCGGCATCGTCATGCTGGTGATCCCCGGAGGCGGCTCCGGCCCGTCGGGCGAGTTCTTCGCCGGCTGGATCACCGAGTACAGCCTCTCGGTCGACAACCTCTTCGTCTTCGTCATCATCATGAGCCGCTTCGCCGTCCCGGCGAAGGAGCAGCAGCTCGTGCTCATGGTCGGGATCATCATCGCCCTGGTCCTGAGGGCGATCTTCATCCTGCTCGGCGCCGCGATCCTCGAGCGCTTCACCTGGGTGTTCTACATCTTCGGCCTCTTCCTCATCTACACGGCGATCAACCTCCTGCGCGAGCGGCACGACGACGACGAGTACCAGGAGAACGTGCTGGTGCGGCGGCTGCGCCGGGTGCTGCCGATCTCCGACGAGTACCACGGCAGCAAGCTGTGGACGAAGGTCGACGGCAAGCGCCTGCTGACCCCGATGATCATCGTCTTCGTCGCGATCGGCAGCACCGACCTGCTCTTCGCCCTCGACTCGATCCCGGCGATCTTCGGGCTCACCCGCGACCCGTTCATCGTGTTCGCGGCGAACCTCTTCGCCCTGATGGGTCTGCGCCAGCTCTACTTCCTGCTCGGCGGGCTGCTCGACCGCCTCGTGTACCTGCCGATCGGCCTCGCCGTCGTGCTCGGGTTCATCGGCGTCAAGCTCATCCTCGACGCGCTGCACGAGAACTCCCTGCCGTTCATCAACGGCGGGGAGCACGTGGAGTGGGCGCCGGAGATCTCCTCCTTCACCTCCCTCGGCGTCATCATCGGGGTGCTGGTGGTCGCCACCGTGGCGAGCCTGGTCAAGAGCCGCAAGGACGGGACGCCCGGCCACGCGGGCCCGCCGGACACCGAGGACGTGCACGGCGGCCGCGCGGAGGCCACCGAGGGCGCGGCGAAGGACTGAGGCGGCCGGACGCGTCGCTCCTCGGCCCGCCCGGGCGCGCTGAGGTGCGCCGGGGTGGGGCGGCCACCAGGGTGGGCCCGTGACCGAGCGACCGTCGAACGGGACCGGGCCGGCCGACGGTGCCGCCGCTGAGGCGACGGCGGCGGCCGAGGAGCCGGTGGCGACGCTGCTGG
>CADCUY010000465.1 GCA_902806005.1 uncultured Quadrisphaera sp.
CGCTGCCCGCGGGCGTCACCAGCCTGCCGCGCCGCCCGGGCTGAGGGCCCGCGGGCCGCCGCGGGGCCCGGCGCAGCCGCAGCTGGTGGGGCCCGAGGGCTCAAGCCGGGCGCCGGCGCGCCGATGGATCTTCCAGGTCGCACCACGGACGGTGCGCCGCGATGACCTGGAGGAACCGTGAGCACTGTCGTCGACCGCGCGAGGAGGCTCGCACCCCAGCCGCGCGACGCCCGCACGACGGCCCTCGTGGCGGTGCAGCACCTGGCCGTCCGCGAGGTGGCCATCCGCGTGCTGCGCGCCCTGGGCGCCCAGGACGTCATCGCCGCGACCACCGTGGCCGAGGCCCGCCGCGCCGCCGCCACCTTCTCCGGCCAGGTCGCCGTGATCGAGGCGGGCCTGCAGGACGGGCAGGGCGTGCCCCTGGCCCGCGACCTGCGCGCCGCCGGCTGGTCGCGCGCCGTGGTGATCTCCACCTCGGAGGACCCGTGGACGGTCCGCGCGGCCCTGAGCGCCGGGGTGCGCTGCTACCTGACCACCACCGACCGCGGCGGCCTCGTGCCCGAGCTCTCCTCGGCTCCCGAGGGCCTGCACGCCCTCTCCGAGCGCGAGGTCGAGGTGCTCCAGCTGGTCGGCGACGGCCGCAGCAACCGCGAGGTCGGCGAGGAGCTGGGCCTGTCGGCGCTCACGGTCAAGAGCCACCTCGCCCGGATCGCCCGCAAGATCGGCACCGGCGACCGCGCCGAGATGGTGCTGATCACCCTGCGCGCGGGCCTGATCAGCTAGCCCGTGCCGCCACCCGCCAGCGGCGGATCCGGTCGCGGTGCGACGCTCCTGGGATGGCGGACGGGCCCGGCCGGGGTGCCCCCGGTGGAGAGCCGGTGAGCGCCGCGGCGCGCCGCGCGCGGCTGCTGCGGACGCCGCCGGTGGCCGTCGCCGCCGCCGTGCTCGGCCTCCTGGCGCTGGTCGACGCGGTCCTGGTCGAGCTGCGGTGGCCGGTGCTGGTCTTCCTCGCCGTCGCCGGCCTCGCCGCCTGCGCGCTGCTCCGCACCGACGACCGCCGCTCTCGCGCGGCAGCGGTGGCGGCGGTCGCCGCCTCGCTCGCGGGCACGGCGGCCACCGCCGCCCTGGCGCTCGGCACCTGGTTCGGGTTCGTCGAGACCGCCGCGCTGCTGCTGCTGCTGATCTCCCGGTGGCGCCGCGCCAGCACCCGGCGGGACCGGGTGCTGACCGCGGCCATCGCCGCGGCCCTGCTCGTGCTGCCCCTGCGCCTGGGGCTCCTGACCGCCGTCCCCTACCTCGTGCTGATGGTCGCCGTCGTCGCCGTCACCGTGGCCGTGGCCGTGGCGCTGCGCGGCCAGGACGACGCGCGGCGGCTCGCCGTCTCGGCGGTGCGCCGCGCCGAGCGGGAGGAGATCGCCCGCGAGCTGCACGACGTCGTCGCCCACCACGTCACCGGCATCGTCGTGGCCACCCAGGCCGCCCGCACCGTGGCCGGCACCGACCCCCGGGCCGCGTCCGCGGCCCTCGCGTCGATCGAGGCGGCGGGGGTGGAGGCCCTGAGCTCCATGCGCCGGCTCGTCGGCGTGCTGCGCAGCGAGGCCGCCGAGCCGGAGGGAGGGGGCCCGCGCCTGCCCACCCCGGGCCTCGCGGACCTGCCCGCGCTGGTGCAGCGGTTCAGGGACACCGGCGCGGTGGGCGCCGTCGAGCTGTCGCTCCCGGACGGCGGCCCGGACGGCGCCTCCGGCGGCGGGGCCGTGCTGCCCCAGGAGGTGCAGTCGGGCGCGTACCGGGTGGTGCAGGAGAGCCTGACCAACGTCCGCCGCCACGCGCCCGGCGCGGCGACGGTGCGCGTCGCCCTCACCCGGTCGGACGCCGCGGTCACCGTGGAGGTGGTGGACTCCGGCGGCGACCCCCCGCGCGACGCCGCAGCACAGGGCGGCGGGTTCGGCGTGGTGGGCATGCGGGAGCGGGTCGAGGCCCTGGGGGGTGCGCTGACGGCCGGGCCGCAGGCCCGGGGCGGATGGGCGGTGCGGGCGCGCGTGCCCCTCCCGGACGCGGCCGGCGAGGGACGGAGGAGCGGATGACCACCAGGGTGCTGATCGCCGACGACCAGGAGATGGTGCGGGCCGGCTTCGGCATGATCCTCGCCGCGCAGCACGACATCGAGGTCGTCGCCTCGTGCGCGGACGGCGTGGAGGCCCTGGACGCCGCTCGTCGGCTGCACCCGGACGTCGCGCTGCTGGACGTCCGGATGCCGCGCCTCGACGGCCTCGAGGTGACCCGCCGCATCACCAGCGCCCCGCCCGTCCCCGGACGGGCCCCGACCCGGGTCGTGGTGGTCACCACCTTCGACCTCGACGAGTACGTCTACGCCGCCCTGCGGGGCGGTGCCTCCGGCTTCCTGCTCAAGGACGCCGGACCGGCGCTGCTGGTCGAGGCGGTGCGGGCCGCCGCGGCCGGCGAGTCCCTGATCAGCCCCGCGGTCACGGTGCGGCTCCTGCAGCACCTGGCGGCGTCCGACCCGGCGGGGGCCAGGGCGCCGCGCGAGCCGCTGACCCCCCGCGAGCTCGACGTCGTCCGGCTCGTCGCCCGCGGCCTGACCAACCAGGAGATCGCCGGCGAGCTGTTCGTGGCCCTGAGCACGGTCAAGACCCACCTGGGCGGCGCGCAGGCCAAGCTCGGCGCCCGCAACCGGGTGGAGGTCGCCGCGTGGGCCTGGCAGGCCGGGGTGCTCGGCGGCTGACGCTCCTCCCCCGGACGGTGGAGGAGGGTCGGGCCGCCTGGCCGATGTGCCCGGGCGGGCAGCAGCGCAGGCTCGACCGTGCCGGCGGCACCGCGTCGCCCGGCGTGGAGGAGGAAGCCGTGTCCGTGCTCCCCGTCATCGCCCTGGCGGTGGTGGTGCTCCCGTCCGCCTCCGCCGGCCCGCTCGCCGCCGTCCGGGGCGTCGCGTGACGGGCGCCGCGGGCGCCCCGGCGACCGCCGCTGCGACCCCCGACGCAGGCACCGGCACCGCCCCCGGCGACCGGCCCGGCCGGATCGTCGCGCTCGACGTGCTCCGCGGGTTCGCCCTGTGCGGGATCCTGCTGGTCAACGTCGAGCCGGTGGCGCAGTTCCAGTTCCGGCTGGAGCCCCCGCCGGGGGTCACGCTGGACGATCCGAGCGGCTGGCTGCAGCTGCTGGTGGCGCAGCGGTTCTTCCCGATCTTCTCCCTGCTCTTCGGCGTGGGGTCCTCCCTGTTCCTGGCCTCCGCCGCCCGGCGCGCCCCCCGGCCGCGGGTGCTGCTCCTGCGCCGGCTGCTCGTCCTGCTGCCGCTGGGCCTGGCTCACCAGCTGCTGCACCCCGGCGAGGCCCTCACCTTCTACGCCGTCGTCGGGCTGGTCGTGCTGCTGCCGTCCTCGTGGCTGCCGCGGTGGGCGGTGGCCGCGGGCGCCGCGGGCCTGCTCGGCGCCGCCCTGGCCCTGGCCGGCGGCGGCATCGCCCTGATCCCGGGCCTGTTCCTGCTCGGCTCCGCCCTGGTCCGCTACGGCGTGGTGGCACGGTTCGGGAGCTCCACCCGGGTGCCGCTCCTGCTGTGCGCCGCCTTCGCCGCCGCGTCCGTGCCGGCGCTCGCCCGGCAGCTGGACGACCTGCCGGCGTCCGGCTTCACCACCTCGTCCGCGGTCGCCGGCCTGCTGCTGGCCGGGGCGTACACCACCGGCGTCCTCGTGCTGCTGCGCACCCCGGCCGCCTGGCTGCTCGAGCGGGCCTTCGCGCCCCTGGGCCGGATGGCGCTGACCAACTACGTGGCCGCGACCCCGGTCATGGTCCTCGCCGGGCACCTGCTCGACCTGCCCGGCAGCCGGTCGTGGGCCACGGTGCTCGCCGTGTGCGCGGTGCTCCTGCCGGTGCAGTGGGCCTTCTCGGTGCTGTGGCTGCGCCGGTACCGGCAGGGCCCCCTGGAGTGGGCGTGGCGCTGCGTGACCTGGTGGCAGCGCCAGCCGCTGCGCCGCAGGACGAGCCCGGAGCCCTCCGGCGCGGCGCGGTAGGGCAGCGGCAGCCGGCCCACCGCGGCGACCCGCGCCGGGCCGGCGATCGCGCCGCTACCGTGCCGGGCGTGCCCCCCGCCGCCGAGAGCCCCCCGCCCTCCGCCCCCGCCCCGTCCGCCGCCGGTCTCGACGCCCCCCTGGCGCCGGCGGAGGCGACCGGGACGCCGGAGCCCGAGCCCGAGCTGCTCACCGCCCCGCGCGACGGCCTGCCGCCCCTGGTGAGCACCCCCGAGGCGCTGCGCGAGGCCGCCGAGGCCCTCGCCGCCGGCACCGGACCGGTCGCCGTCGACGCCGAGCGCGCCTCCGGCTACCGCTACGGGCAGGACGCCTACCTGGTGCAGCTGCGCCGCGCGGGCACCGGCACCGTGCTCATCGACCCCGTGCCGCTGCCCGACCTCTCCGTCGTCGGCGAGGCCCTCGGCGACGCCGAGTGGGTGCTGCACGCGGCGTCCCAGGACCTGCCGTGCCTGGCCGGGGTGCAGCTGCGCCCCGGGGGCGAGCTGTTCGACACCGAGCTCGGCGCCCGGCTCGCGGGCTTCGAGCGGGTCGGCCTCGCCGCCGTCGTCGAGCGGCTGCTGGGGCTGCGGCTGGCCAAGGAGCACTCCGCCGCCGACTGGTCGACCCGCCCCCTGCCGCAGGCGTGGCTGGTCTACGCGGCCCTCGACGTCGAGGTGCTCGTCGAGCTGCGCGACGCCCTGGCCGCGGTGCTGGCCGAGCAGGGCAAGCTCGCGTGGGCCCGCCAGGAGTTCGCCGCCGTGCGCGACGCCCCGCCCCCGCCGCCGCGGGTGGACCCGTGGCGGCGCACCTCGGGCGTGCACGCCCTGCGCGAGCGCCGCCAGCTCGCCGCGGTGCGGGAGCT
>CADCUY010000466.1 GCA_902806005.1 uncultured Quadrisphaera sp.
GGCCCCGTGCCCCGCCCGGCTCCGCGAGGCCGGGGCGGCCGCCGTCGTCGTCCGCGGCGGCGAGCGGGCCGCCGGGGCGCCCGCGCCCGTCGTCGACGACCTCGACCTCGAGGCGGGAGCCGACCGCGCGCAGCAGCACGGTGGCGGAGGTGCCCGGGCCCGCGTGCTTGAGGGCGTTGGTCAGCGCCTCCTGCACGATCCGGTACACGGCCAGTGCCGGCCCGGCGCCCAGGTCGGGCGGGGTCCCCTCGCGGGTCATGACCACGGCGAGGCCCGCGGCGCGCACCTGGGCGAGCAGGGAGGAGAGGTCGTCGGTGCCCGGCAGCGGCTGCCGGCCCGCCGGCGTGCCGCGGGCGTCGTCGCGCAGCAGGTCGAGCAGGCGCCGCATCTCGGCCAGCGCCTGGCGGCCCGTGGACGACAGGGCCAGCAGGGCGGTGGGCTCGGGCGGGCGCGGTGGCTGAGCACCCGCACCGGCGGCCAGGCCGTCGGAGAGGGTGATCATCACCGTCAGGGAGTGGGCGACGATGTCGTGCATCTCTCCGGCGATGCGCGAGCGCTCCGCGGCGACGGCGAGGCGCGTGTCCAGCTCGCGCTCGGCCTCCAGCCGGCGGGCGCGCTCCTCCAGCGCCGCCAGGTGCTCGCCGCGCACGCGGGTGTTCGCGCCGAGGAGCAGCGCGGCGCTGAGCAGGGAGCCCACCAGCGCCAGCGCCCCCACCAGGGGCACGGGCTCACCGTCGTCACCGGCGGGCAGGCCCGCGAAGCGGAGGACGACGACGAGGACGAACTGGGCGGCCGCGGCGGTGACCACGGCGGCCAGCACCCGGCCGTGCCGGTGCAGGGCCACGGCGTGCACCGCGATCAGCGTGAGCACCACGGGGAACGCGGGGGCCGCGGGCACGGCCAGGTAGGTCAGGGAGGAGATCGCCACGACCGCCGCGAAGGCGGCCACCGGGCGCTGGTGGCGGGCGAGCAGCGGTGCGGCCCCCGCGGCCAGCCACACCGGGCCCAGCGCCCCGAAGGTCTCCACCGCGTCGAAGGAGAGCGCGACCACCCACACCAGCAGCCACACGGCGCTCATCGAGCGCGGGTGGGTGCTCACCCACGAGCGCAGGACCTGCACCCCGCCAGCGTAGGGGCGCTGGGCGGGGTGCAGGTCCGGGCTCGTCGCGGCGTCCCTCACGCGTCCCGGCGCTGGAGCAGGACCCCTCCGACCAGGAGCGGGACCAGGGCCCACGCCGCCAGCGTGCCGGCGGCGGCGGCGTCGGAGAGGGCCGCAGTCCCGGCCACGGTCGCCGACAGCGACTCCCCGGCGGCGCTGGGGAAGTACTTCGTGGCGGTCTCGACGAAGCCCCAGGGCAGCAGGGGCAGCAGCGGCGGGAGCACGAACACCAGCGCCACCAGCACGGTGATGGCGGCCGCGCTGCTGCGCAGCAGCGCGGCGGTGCCCAGGCCGAGGAGCGCGACGGCGGTCAGGTACCCCGTGCTCCCGAGGACCGCGCCCCAGGAGAAGGGCAGCCCGCCGTCGACGACCAGGGAGCCGATCCACAGCGAGCCCGCGGACAGCGCGAGGGCCAGGGGCGCGACGACCGCGACCAGGACGACCGCCTTGGCGCTCAGCACGGGCCACCGCGCCGGCACCGCCGTCAGGCTCGCGGTGATGGTGCCGGTGGCGTACTCCCCGGACACCTGCAGGGCGCCGAGCACCCCCAGGACGAGGGCGGCCAGGCCGGTGCCGGCGAGCACGGCCGCGGTGGGGTCGGCCCCGAAGCCGCCGTCCGGCTCGCCGCTGGAGAGGTTCGAGCCGATCGCCGCCGCGAGGCCCAGGGCGACCAGCGCGGCCAGGCCGAGGGTGGCCCAGGTCGAGCGCAGCGAGCGCAGCTTGGTCCACTCCGAGCGGACCACCCGGTGCAGCGCGACGCCCCCCTCCTCCTGGCGCGGGGAGGGTGAGCGGTCCTGCGGGTGCCGGTCAGCCCGGTGGCCGGGGTCGGTGGTCCGCGGTGCGGTGGCGGTGGCGGTGGCGCTCATGCTGCCTGCTCCAGGGTCTCGGTGGTGCTCTGGCGGGACGTGTCGGTGCGGTACTCGCGGCTGTCGCCGGTGAGCGTCATGTAGACCTCCTCCAGGGAGGCGGGCTCGGTGTGCAGCTCGTGCAGGGTGATGCCGTGGGCGCCGGCCAGGTCGCCGACGGTGCCGGCGTCCAGGCCGGTGACGCTGAGCCGCCCCGGCGCCGCGGTGGCCACGGAGGCACCCGCGACCAGCAGCAGGTGCGCGAGCTCGTCGGCCCGGGGCGAGACGACGTCGACCGGCCGGTCCGTGGCGGTGGCGATCAGCTCCGCGACCGTCGTGTCGGCCAGGAGCCGCCCGCGGCCGACGACCACCAGGTGCTCGGCGGTCAGGGCCATCTCGCTCATGAGGTGGCTGGAGATCAGCACGGTGCGCCCCTCGGCGGCCAGCGAGCGCAGCAGGGTGCGGATCCACAGCACCCCGTCGGGGTCGAGGCCGTTGACCGGCTCGTCGAGGATGATGGTCTGGGGGTCGCCGAGCAGGGCCACGCCGATGCCCAGGCGCTGGCCCATGCCGAGCGAGAACGCCCCGACCCGCTTGCCGGCCACGTCGTGCAGCCCGACCGTGTGGAGCACCTCCTCGACCCGTGCCCGGGGCAGCCCGTGCGTGCGGGCCAGGCTCAGCAGGTGGTCGCGGGCGCTGCGCCCGGGGTGCACCGCCTTGGCCTCGAGCAGCGCCCCGACCGCGCGCAGCGGCGCTCGGTGCTCGGCGTAGGAGCGCCCGTCGATGGTGGCCCGACCGCTGGTCGGCCGGTCGAGCCCCATGATCATGCGCATCGTCGTGGACTTCCCGGCGCCGTTCGGCCCGAGGAAGCCGGTGACCTGGCCCGCGGGGACGGTGAAGCTCAGCTCCTCGACCGCGGTCTTCGCGCCGTACCTCTTGGTCAGCTGCTGGACGTCGATCATCTGGTCCTCCTCCGGTGGTGGGCTCTGGTGAGCACCTCTCCACGCTAGGAGCGGACGCAGGGCCGCGGGAGCGCCGCAGGTGGTGTCTCGGCGGCCGGCGACCCCGTCGCGAGGAGGGGGTGGGCAGACCCGGAGGACTGGTGGTCAGGGGGCGTGGCCGCCGCCCTGGGTCCCGTCGTCAGTACTTGGCGGACTGGCCGCCGTCGATCGGGACGACCGCGCCGTTGACGAAGCTGGCCTCCCCTGAGAGCAGGAAGGCGACCACGGCGGCGACCTCCTCGGGGCGCCCGAAGCGCCGGGTGGGGTTCGCCTGCACGAACGCCGCCCCGGCGCCCTCGGGGTCCTCGGGCGCGGCCTGGCGCAGGGCCCCCTCGACCATGGGCGTCATGATCGCTCCCGGGGCGACGGCGTTGATCGTGATGCCCGTGTGCCCGTACTCGACGGCGGCGTTGCGCGTCAGGCCCACGACGCCGTGCTTGGCGGCGGCGTAGCCGGACTGGCGGCCGACCCCGCGGATGCCGCCGACCGAGGCGGTGTTGACGATCGCCCCGCTGCCCTGGGGGCGCATGACCGCCAGCACCGCGGCCATCCCGTAGAAGACCCCGCGCAGGTCGACGCCCAGGACCCGGTCGAACTCCTCGGCCCCGAAGTCCTCGGTGAGGTTCTGCCGGCCCTCGATGCCGGCGTTGTTGAAGAACCCGTCGATGCGGCCGAACTCCGCGACGGTGCGCTCGACGTAGCCGCGCACGTCCGCCTCGGAGGTGACGTCCGCGGTGACGGTGACGACCTCGGCGCCGGGCGCGGCGTCGAGGACCGCCTGCTCGGCCCTGGCCAGACCGGGCTCGTCCACGTCGACCAGGACCAGCCTCGCTCCCTCGGAGGCGAGCCGGACGGCGGTGGCGAGCCCCAGCCCTGAAGCGCCGCCCGTGATGACGACGACCGCGTCGGTGAACCTCGGCACGGTGGCTCCCTTCCCGGCTGGGCCACGCAGCGTAGTCGTCCTGGAACGCCTCGGTCCACGGGCCGGCGGACGCCCCCGGCCTCGTGGAGCCGCCCACCGACCGCCCGAGCTCCGCGGTGGGGCCGCAGGCGACCGGTGCGGTGGGTTCAGCGGGTCCCGTGGGCCCGGCGGTGGCGGGACACGGCGTCCAGGCCGTCGCGCGGGTCGGCGACCCGGTCGGGTGCCGGCGCACCCGCTGCGACGGGGGCGCGGGCGTCCACGAGCAGCGGCCCGACCGCCGCCCCGAGCAGCTCGACGGTCTGGGCGCGGTCGCGCACCGACGTGCCGTAGGTGTCGTACTTCATGTCGAAGCGCGACAGCCCGAGGGTCTCGGCGGCTCCGAGGATCTTGCGGGCGACGGTCTCGGGTGAGCCGACGAAGAGGGCCCCGTGCTCCACCTCGGCCAGGTAGTGCGCCCGGTCGGGCCGGGGGAAGCCGCGCTCGCGCGCCATGGTGGCCATGCGGTCCCGGTAGACCGGCCAGAAGGTGTCGACGGCCTCGGCGTCCGTGGCGGCGATGTGCCCGATCGAGTGCAGGCCGATCGGGCCGGGCTCGTGGCCGAGCTGCGCCGAGGCGTCCCGGTAGTACTGGCTGTGCCCGGCGAAGCGCTCGATCGCCCCGCCGATGACCGCCATCATCAGGGGGAGGCCGTGGCGCGCCGCGCGGAGCACCGACTGCGGGCTGCCGCCGATCCCGATCCACGGGGCGGCGGACCCCGGAGCCAGCCGGGGCCGTGGCCGGTAGCCCTCCAGCGCGGGTCGCGAGAGGCCCGACCAGGTGACGGCCCCACCGTCGAGCAGCGCCAGGAAGAGCTCGAGGTTCTCCTCGAAGAGCTGGTCGTAGTCCTCCATGCTGAAGCCGAAGAGCGGGAAGGACTCCGTGGAGGAGGCGCGACCCAGGACCAGGCTCGCCCGGCCCGAGGAGGCGGCGTCCAGCGTCGCGAACTGGTGGTACAGCCGGACGGGGTCCTGGGTGCTGAGCACCGCGACCGCCGTGCCGACCCGGATCCGCTCGGTGCGTCCGGCGATCGCCCCGAGCGCGACGGTGGAGGCGCTGTCGACCTGCTCGGGGCGGTAGTGCTCGCCGATGCTGAAGACGTCGAGGCCCACGCGCTCGGCGCGGACCGCCTCCTCGACCATGACCCGGACGGCCTCCGCGTCGGAGACCAGCCGTCCGTCGCCGTCGACCGGGACGTCGCCGAAGGCGTTGAGCCCCAGCTGGATCGGGTGGGCCGCCGTCGTGGGCACGGGCCCACCTCCTCTCGACCCCGCCAGCAGCTCCGCGGGCCGCGGCGCATCAAGTTGAGATCTCAACTCGACTCTAGGCTGGCTGACGTGAGACTTCAACCGACGTCGGTGGGCCCGTAGGGCCGCGGCCCTACCCTGCTCGCCATGAGCAGCACGCCGGCCGAGGGACGGGAGGTCCCGTGGCTCGACGACGACGAGCTGGCCGACTGGCTGGCCATCAGCGGCGTGCTGCTGGTGCTCCCCGCCGTGCTGGACGCCCAGCTGCAGCGGGACGCCGGCGTCTCCCTGTTCAGCTACCTGGTCATGGCGAGGCTGTCGGAGGTCCCGGAGCGGACGCTGCAGATGAGCCAGCTCGCCGCGATCACGCACGGCTCCCTCTCGAAGCTGTCCCACGCGGTCACCAGCCTCGAGCGGCACGGCTGGGTGCGGCGCCGGCCGTCGGGGGAGGGGCGTGCCACGGTCGCGACGCTGACCGACGCCGGCCACGAGAAGCTGGTCAGGACGGCGCCGGGGCACGTCGCGACCGTGCGGGAGGTGGTGCTGGACCCCCTCGCCCCCCAGCAGCGCCGCGCCCTCGCCGACGCCGCCGCCCTCGTCCTGGGGGCCCTCGGCGCCGCCGGCGCCCTGCGGGTCGCCGACCGGCCGTCGTCCGGGGGATGACGGCGACCTCGCTCGCCCCGCCGCTCAGTCCGCGGTGACCCGGCCGGCCACCAGGTTCTGCTCGGCCTGGGCGAGCCGGTCGAGCAGCTCGGTGCGCTGCCCGTCGCTCATCCCCGCGACCGTCATGGCCTCCAGGTCGGCCCAGAGGCCCTCGACGGCCTCCCGCAGCCGCAGTCCCGCCTCGGTCGCCTGGACCCGCGTCGCCCGACCGTCGCGCGGATCGGCCTCCCGGCTCACCAGCCCGGCCCGTTCGAGCCGTTGGACGCTGCGGGTCATCGAGCCCGAGTCGGTGTCGAAGACCCGCATCAGCTGGGTCTGGCGCTGGGGGCCGGCCTCCCACAGGTGCATCAGCAGCAGCTCCTGGCCGGGGTGCAGGCCCACCGCGCGCAGCAGCTGCTGCGCGCGCGCCCGGTGCAGCCGGGTCACGCGGATGATCGCGTTGCTGACCGGCCCGGTCGCTGCCGCCGCCGCCGCGGGCGGCCGCAGGACGGCTCGCTCGTCGGTCACCGGCCGAGGATAGGCGCCGCCGCCGCCCGCCCGGGGTGCGCTGGCCCGCTGGGTGCCCGGTGCGCCGGCCGCGGGAATGCCGCACCCCCCTCCCGACTTACCTACCTCAGACAGGTACTTTTCCCGTCCGAGAAGAGGAGGTGGTCTCCGTGGCCCTCATGCCCGCCGTCGTCCTCACGGGCGACCGGAGGATCGAGCTGCGCGACCGGGCAGAACCGGACCGGCGCGCTGACCAGGTGATCGTCGACATCGACCTGTGCGGCATCTGCGGGAGCGACCTGCACTCGCCCGACCTGCCGCAGGTCTACCGCGGAGGGTTCACCCTCGGCCACGAGGCCACCGGCGTGCTCAGCTGGGTGGGCGACGACGTCGACGGGTGGGCCGTGGGCCAGCGCGTCGCCGTCAACCCCAACGGCAACGTGGACGGGACCTGCGAGCACTGCCGGGCCGGTCGTCGGAACTTCTGCCGCCGGGCGACGATGGAGACCGCGCTGGGGCTGCAGATGGACGGCGGTCTGGCCCCGAGGATGGCGGCCTTCCCCGGCTCCCTGCGAGCCGTCCCGGAGGGCATGAGCCGGTACGCGGCGGCCTGGGTGGAGCCGACGGCGACCGCGCTGCGTGCCGTGGGCCAGGCCGGTGACCTCACCGGGGCCGACGTCCTGGTCACCGGCGGCGGCCCGATCGGGCAGCTGGTGCTCCGCCTGTGCCGGCTCCGCGGCGCCGGCTCGCTCACCCTCGTCGAGCCCTCGGAGGAGCGGCGCCGCTTCGGTGCGGCGTCGGGGGCGGACGCCAGCCTCGACCCCGCCGCGGCGCGGCGCGACCTGCGGGACCTGCGTGCCGACGTCGCGATCGAGGCCTCGGGCAGCGGCAGGGCCGTCGAGCTGGCGGTGGACGCGCTCGAGCCGCAGGGCGTCCTGGTGGTGGTCGGGGCGAGCGACAAGACCGGGCTCGACCCGGCCGCGATCCTGTTCAAGGAGCTCACGGTGCGCGGGTCCTTCACCTACGACGCCGAGTTCGACGACGCCGTCGCGCTCCTGGCCGACGGCGCCGTGGCGGTCGACGACCTGACCACCCGCGTGAGCCCGCTCGACGGGGCGCTGGACGCCTTCGCCTCCCTGCGGAGCGCCAGCACCCTGAAGGTCCTCATCGACCCGACCGGCTGAGCGCTGCCGGGCGCCTCCGACCGCACCAGACGACCGACCCGCACCACCGACACCCCGAGGAGAACACGATGAAGGCGATCCAGATGACCGAGCAGGGCGGACCCGAGGTCCTGGAGCTGGTGGAGGTGCCCGACCCCGTGGCGGGCCCCGGCCAGGTGCTGATCCGCGTCACGGCCGCGTCGGTGAACTTCTCCGACGTCATGCGCCGTCGCGGTGACGACTACCCCGTGCCGACCCCCTCGCCGTTCACCCCCGGCGCGGAGGTCGCCGGCACGGTGGCCGCGCTCGGGGAGGGCGTGGACGGGCCCGCCGTCGGGACCAGGGTGTTCGCCCTCGTCGGCGCCGACGCCTCGGGCGGCTACGCCGAGCTCGCGCTCGCCCACGCCCCCAGCGTGATCCCCGTCCCCGCCGGCCTGGACGACGACGCGGCGGCCGGGATCGTCGTCGCCGGGCTGGGCGCGACGCTGATGCTCACCCAGTCGCTGAGCCTGACCTCGGGGCAGAGCGTCTTCATCCCGGCCGCCGCCGGGGGCGTCGGCGGCTACGCGGTGCAGATCGCGAAGCTGCTGGGCGCAGGGCCCGTGATCGCCGGTGCGAGCACCGCCGCCAAGCGCGAGATCGCCGCCGCCCTGGGTGCGGACCACGTGATCGACTACACCGCCGCCGACTGGGCCGAGCAGGTCCGGGAGCTCACCGGCGGCAGCGGGGTCGACGCCGCCCTGGAGATGACCGGCGGTGCGCGCCTCGCGCAGACGCTGAGCACGCTGGCCCCCTTCGGGAAGATGGTGGTCTACGGCTCGGTCAGCGGCGAGGTCGGCACCCTGGACGAGCAGGCGATCAAGCCGTGGCTCTACGACCCGGCACCCAACCAGTCGGTCCTCGGCTTCAACCTCGGCCCCTGGTTCGCGTCGCGGCTGCCGGTCGCGGGCGCGGCCCTGCAGCAGCTGGTCGGATGGGTGGCGTCCGGGCAGCTGCAGGTCACCGTGTCCCAGGCCTTCCCCCTCGCCGAGGCGGCCGAGGCGCACCGGCTCCTGGAGAAGGGCGCGACCACCGGCAAGCTGGTCCTCAAGCCCTGACCCACCGGGCCCGGCGAGGAGATCATCCGATCCGCCTAGCCAGCCCGGCGCTCCCCGCGCCGATGCACGGGGGGTGGAAGACAGGATCAGGCGGGCGTCCACCGCGACGCCGCTGGAGCAGCACGTGCGGTCGGCGGCGTGGCTGCTCGCGCTCGTGGCGCTGGCGGGCACGGCTGTCGCCGTGCCCGCCAACCGCCCTGCGCCGGTGGTCGCCCTCGCGGCGGCCACCGGCCTGGCCTCGCTGCTGTGGCGCTGGGGCCGCAGCCGGCGCACCCCGCGGGCGCACTGGTCGGCGGACGTCCTCGACGCCGCTGCCGTCGGCCTGGTCGTCTTCGCCCTCCCGACCTCCACCCAGGTCCTCGCGCTGCCCAGCGCCGCGCTGTTCCTGCGGACGCTGACGCCCGGCCCGCGTGCAGCGCTCGCCCGCCTGGTGCTGCACCTGACCGCTGTCGGGGCCGGCACCCACCTCGCGGCCGCGACGGGCCCCAGCACCTCCGGCACGACGGTCGTCGTCGTGGTCAGCGCCCTGCCGGGGATGCTCTTCATCACCCTGCTGGCGGCCCTGCTCGGAGCCGCGCTCTCCCGCGGCACGCGCGCCTCCGAGCGCGACCGCCTGCTCGTCCGGAGCGGCACGCGCCTGCTCAGCGCGACGTCAGCGGCCGAGGTCGTCCGCGAGGCCGAGGCCACCGCCCACCAGCTGGTCGCGAGCCTGCCCTCGGTGACGGTCCGCTCGGTCCCGCCCACCGGGCACGAGGACCCGCGCGAACCGACCGTCCGCCGCCGCAGGTCCCGGGTCGTCCGCCGGGTGGGTGCGGGCCCGCACCAGCGCGGCGACCAGCTCGAGGTCCGCGGCCCGGCCCGGGCGGTCGAGGAGGTCGAGCCGCCCCTGGCGGTGCTGGTCCAGCAGGTGCAGGCGGCGCTGCGGCAGTGCGCGGTGCTCGAGGAGCTGCGCCTGCGCGCCGAGACCGACTCGCTCACCGGCCTGTCGACGCGAGCGGTGCTCCACACCGCCCTCGGGCGGGCCACCCTGCAGGCCACCCGTGACGCCGTCGACGCCCCGACCGCGTCGCGCGCGACGCTGGTGGTCGTCGACTGCGACGGCTTCAAGCAGGTCAACGACTCCGCGGGCCACGCCACGGGCGACGCGGTGCTCGTCGAGGTCGCCCGTCGGCTGCGGCGGGGCACCCGTCCCGGCGACGTGGTGGCCCGCCTCGGCGGCGACGAGTTCGCCGTGCTGCTGCAGCGCGGCGACGGGGCGCGGCAGGTGGAGGAGCTGGTCGCCGCGCTCGACGGCGTCATGGTGCTGGGGGGCCGCTGCCTGACCGTGACGTGCAGCGTCGGATCGGCCGCCGTGGTGCCCGGTCGCACGAGCGAAGCGCTGCTCCACCGCGCCGACACGGCGATGTACCGGGCCAAGAGCACCGGGGGAGGTCGGCACGAGACCTTCGACGCGACGGGCGACCGCGTCGAGCGGCTGCCCCGGCCGCGCGCGGACGTCGCCCCCGTGGAGACGGCCACGGCGGGCTGACCCTCCCCGGCGCGGCTGCCAGCCTCCCGGGCTCCGGCCTCCGCCGGGGAACACCCTCGCCCCGGTGGAGGTTCACCACGCAGTCACTGGTGCCCCGGACCCGGGGTGGCTCGACTTCGGAGGTGCCCGTGCGCGTGACCGTCGCTGGAGCCCACGGCCAGGTGGCCCTGCTCCTGAACCGCCGCCTCACCGACGCCGGGCACGACGTCGTCGGCCTGGTCCGCAACCCCGCTCACCTCGACGAGGTCGAGGCCTCCGGCGCGAGGGGCGTCGTCTGCGACCTGGAGTCGGCGTCCTCGGAGGACGTCGGAGCGGCGGTCGACGGCTCCGACGCGGTCGTCTTCGCCGCCGGGTCGGGCCCGGGCAGCGGACCCGCCCGCAAGGACGCGATGGACCGCGCCGGCGCCGAGCTGCTGGCCCGGGCAGCCGGGTCGGCCGGCGCCTCCCGGTACGTCCTGGTCTCCTCGATGGGCGTGGAGACCGTGCGCGACAGCGCCCCGCCCAGCGCCGGGGCGGAGGACGTGTTCACCTCCTACCTGCGCGCGAAGCTGGCGTCCGAGGACGCCGTGCGGGCCACCGACCTGGCCTGGACGGTGCTGCGTCCCGGCCGGCTCACCGACGGGCCCGGCACCGGTCAGGTCACCCTGGCCGGCCGCGTCGAGGACGGGGCGGTCCCGCGCGAGGACGTCGCCGCCGTCCTGGTGGCCCTGCTCGACGAGCCCCGGACCAGCGGGAAGGTGCTGGAGCTGGTCGCCGGAGCGACGCCCGTCGACGCGGCCGTCGCCGCCACCGTCCGCGACTGAGGTCGCGGTCCACGACCGAGGGAAGAGGTACCCGCATGTCCGCTCCCGTGGTGATGGTGCACGGCAACCCCGAGACCGAGGCCGTGTGGGACCCCCTGCTGGCCGAGCTCCACCTCGACCGCACCGTGCGCCTGTCCCCGCCCGGCTTCGGCGCGGTGCTCCCCGCCGGGTTCGGGGCCACGATGCCCGAGTACCGCGACTGGCTGATCACCCAGCTCGAGGCGTTCGAGGAGCCGGTGGACCTGGTCGGCCACGACTGGGGCGCGGGGCACGTGATGAACGCGGTGATGGCCCGCCCCGACCTGGTGCGCAGCTGGGCCGTCGACGGGATCGCCCTGTTCGACCCCGACTACGCCTGGCACCCCCTGGCCCGGACGTGGCAGGACCCGGTCACCGGGCCGGACGCCGTCGCCGCGCTCGTCGGCGGCACCGAGGAGGAGCGCACGAGCGTGATGCTCGGGTTCGGCATCCCCCAGCCGGTGGCTCGGCAGCTGGCCGCGGCGCAGGGCGAGGAGATGGGCAGGGCCATCCTGTCCCTGTACCGCTCCGCCCTGCAGCCGGCGATGTCCGACGCCGGTCGCCACCTCGAGGCCGCCGCCGCTCGTCCCGGGCTGGCCGTCTGGGCCACCGGGGACGACCTCATGGGGACCGAGGAGATGCGCCGGCGCAGCGCCGACCGAGCGGGGGCGCGCACGGCGGTGCTGGACGGGCCCGGCCACTGGTGGATGCTCCAGGAGCCCGCTCGCGCGGCCCGCGTCCTCGGCGACTTCTGGGCGGGCCTGCCGTGAGCTCCCCGGCCACGGCGCAGGGCACCCGTCCCGAGCGGTGACGTCCGCCTCGGGGGCGAGGGGGCGTCGCTGACCGTCGACCCCGGGTCGGGCGCGGGTGGCAGCGCCTCCGTCACGGGGTGACCGGGTCCTCGACGTGCCAGGTGAGCCCGGCGGGGGCCAGGGCGTCCAGGAAGTCCCCGGCGTCGAAGGCCTGGGCGGGGGTGAGGGCGCCGACCGGGCCGGGCCGGTCGACGAGGCGGCGGACGGCCTCGACGGCGATGACGCTGGTCGTCCCGTAGACGTCGCCGCCCTCGAGCGTCGCCCGGCGCGAACGGCCGTCGACGCCGAGCGCGTCGACCACCAGGGTGTAGCGGGACCGGGCCCGGCTCTGCGGGTCGGGGCCGCCGCGGAGGGGCATGCTCGCCACCAGGTCGGGGCCGGCGCCGGCGAAGAAGGCGTGGACCTCCGGCGACGCGAGCCCCTCGGCGTGCCGGGTGGTGACGTGGCGGGGGATCGTGACCGCCGGTGGCAGCGCGAAGCGCACGACCGGTGAGGCGGCGGCCGCGCCGGGCCAGCGGACCTCGGTCCTGCGCGCCGGGGCGCCCCGCACGTAGGACCCGCGCTCGTAGACCGGCCCCCCGGTGCGCATGGTCTCCTGCGTGGTCAGCGCCATGAGGACCGTCCCGCGCGAGCCCTCGGTGTCGGTGGCGGTGAAGGCGACGCTGATGGTCTCCAGCTCACCGAGGCCGTCGGCGACGAGGTGGCCCAGCAGGTCGCCCGGAAGGCAGTCGTTGTTGGCAGCGGGCACGACGGCGACCCCGGCGCTCGCGGCGTCCTGACCGCAGCGCTCGAGGACGCCTAGCACGTACTCCTCCTCCCCGGCGACGTCGACGAGGGGGACGCCCGCGGCGATGGCGGCGCGGACGACCGCCTCGCCGTGCAGGGTGAAGGGGCTGGCGCAGCCGACGACCCCGTCGGCGCCGTCGAACGCGCCGCGCAGCGCCAGCCCGTCGTCCAGCTCGGCGACCCGCACCTCGGCGTCGGGCGCTCCCGCTGCGGCGGCCGCTGCACGCAGCCGGCCCCGGTCGCGCCCGACCAGCACGGGGTCCACGCCGCGCTGCAGCAGCTCGGCCACCACCAGGCCCCCGACGAACCCGGTCGCTCCGTAGACGGCGATCCTCATGCTTCCCCCTGTGCTCGAGCCGGTGTGCCGCCACCACGGTGGGCCGTTCCGCCGGGCCCAGCCACACCCCGTCCTGACCACCCCCCGCAGGGTGTGGCCAGCGTCCGGGCGGTGACCCGAGACTGGTGGGGTGGTCGACGACACGGGGCTGGGGCCCTTCCTGCAGAGCCGCCGGGCGCGGCTGAGCCCGCAGGACGTCGGGCTGGTGCCCTTCGGGGACCGCCGCAGGGTGCCGGGCCTGCGCCGCGAGGAGGTCGCCCAGCTGGCGGGGGTGAGCCCGTCGTACTACGCGCGCCTGGAGCAGGGCCAGTCCCGGCGGGCCTCCCCGGCGGTGCTCGAGGCGATCGCGCGGGCGCTGGGGCTCGACGGCGACGAGCGAGCGCACCTGCTCGACCTGGCCCGCGCCCCCGCCCGGCTCCGGGCCCGGCCGCGGCGGGTCGAGCAGCTCGCGCCCGCGACCCGCGGTCTGCTGCGGTCCCTCGGCCCGGTGCCGGCCCTGGTCACGGGCGCCTGGTGCGACGTCCTCGGGTGGACCCCGATGGGGCACGCCCTGGTGGCGGGGCACGCCGACCCGGCCTCCCCCGACCGCCCGGCCGAGCGCCCGAACACGGCGCGCATGGTGTTCCTCGACCCCCACACCCGCGAGCTGCACGCGCAGTGGCGGGACAAGGCCGCGGCGGTCGTCGCGCACCTGAGGCTGGTCGCCGGCCGGCTGCCCGACGACCGGGTCCACCAGCTGGTCGGCGAGCTGACCGCCCGCAGCGCGGAGTTCACCGACCTCTGGCGCGACCAGCGGGTCACGGCGTGCTCGGTGGCGACCTACGACCTGCGCCACCCGCTCGTCGGCACGCTGACCGTCACCCAGCAGTCGCTGTCCCTCGGGCACGACCCGGAGCAGTCGCTGGTCGTCTTCACCGCTGAGGCGGGCAGCTCCTCGCAGGCAGCCCTGGACCTGCTGGGGCACCTGGTCGGTGGCCCGGCGCCGGCCACAGCGGGGCTGGGATCGCCGGCGCGGGAGCGGAGCGCGACAGCCCGGTGAGCCGTCCGCGGTGGTCGCGCCGTCGTCGACGCCACGGGCCTCGCCCGCGGTCGGGCGCCGGTCGAGGTGGGTCCAGCTCCGGAACACCCGGGGCGGGACGGAGGTTCCACCACAGGTGACGACAATGGGTTTCATCGGCAGTGGCAAGATCGGCAGCGCGGCGGCTCGGCTGGCAGTGGGTGCCGGTCACGACGTGGTCATGAGCAACAGCCGGGGGCCCGAGACCCTCACCGACCTGGTGGGCGAGCTGGGTCCCCGGGCCCGCGCGGGCACCAGCCTCGACGCCGCGCAGTCCGGCGACGTGGTCGTGGTGACCATCCCGCTGAAGGAGTACGACCAGGTGCCCCGGGACGCCCTCGCGGGCAAGGTCGTGCTGGACACCATGAACTACTACCCGGAGCGCGACGGCCAGATCGCCGCCCTGGACGACGAGTCGACCACCACCTCGGAGCTGCTCCAGGCGCACCTCCCGGACTCCCGGGTGGTCAAGGTGTTCAACAACATCCACTTCGCGCACCTGGCCGAGCTCCCACGACCTGCCGGGGCCGACGACCGCAGCGCCATCGCGATCGCGGGTGACGACGCCGCCGCGAAGGCCACGGTCACGGGGCTGCTGGACGACATGGGGTACGACGCCCACGACCTGGGGCCGTTGTCCGAGGGCTGGCGCACCCAGCGCGACACCTCCGCCTACGGGCAGTTCTACTTCAACGACCCGCAGGACCTCGCTGCCGGGCCGCGACAGGCCACCGCGGCCACGATCGCCCAGAAGGCGTCCGAGGCCAAGCGCTACCGCGACAGCTGACGGCGGTCACCGGGCGCACGACCGCGTGGCCGACCCCCGACCCGTGAGAGGTCGGCCTCGCGGTCGAGCGCTCCGGGACGTCCGCCACCACCGTGGCCGACGCCTCGCCCGGTGGGTCCGCCCTGCTCCCCCCTCACGGGAACGTCCCGTGCGGTCACTGAGGTGAAGAGGTGTTCCCGATGGTGAGGACGACGGAGCAGTCGGCGCAGGACGCGGTCGACGACGACGTGGCGCGGGGGAGGGGCCAGTTCGTGGTCCGCTCGCCCGTGGACGACCGCGTCGTGGCCCGGCTCCGCGAGACGGGCGCGGCGGAGGTCCAGCGCGCGGCGGCGGACCTGCGGGCGGCGCAGGCGGAGTGGGAGGCGCTGGGGCCCGGGTTCCGTGCCCGGCACCTGCTCCGCCTGCGGGACTGGGTGCTGGACAACGAGGCGCACCTCCTGGACACGATCCAGCTGGAGAGCGGGAAGGTCCGTCAGGACGCCGCCTTCGAGATCACGGCGAGCGTCGACGTCATCAACTACTACGCGCGGCGGGCCGAGCGCTACCTGCAGCCCGGGCACCCCCGGCCGCACGGGGCGCTCATCGCGAGCAAGGCGCTCACGGTCAGCCACCGGGCCCACCCGCTGGTGGGGGTCGTCAGCCCGTGGAACTTCCCGCTGTTCATCCCGCTCGGTGATGCCGCGCCCGCTCTGCTGGCGGGTGCCGCCGTCATCCTCAAGCCGTCCGAGCTGACACCGCTCACGGCTGTCGAGCTGGGTCGGGGGTGGCAGGAGGTCGGGGGACCGGACGTCTTCCGGGTGCTCACCGGTACCGGTGCCACCGGCGCTGCCGTCGTGGACCAGGTCGACTACGTGCAGTTCACCGGTTCCACCAGGACCGGACGGGCGATCGCCGTCCGGGCCGCCGAACGCCTCATCCCCTGCTCGCTCGAGCTGGGCGGCAAGGACCCCATGATCGTGCTCGACGACGCTGACCTCGAGCACGCCGTCGGCGGAGCGCTGTGGGGCGGGCTGTTCGGGTCCGGGCAGACGTGCACCGCGGTCGAGCGCATCTACGTGCAGGACGGCATCTACGACCGCTTCGTCGCGCGGCTGGTGGAGCGCGCCGCCGGGCTGCGCCACGGCACCGACGCCGTCGCCGGTGGCAGCGAGGTGGGCGCGATGGCGAGCGACGCCCAGGTCGCCATCGTCTCGTCGCACGTGGAGGACGCCGTGGCCCGGGGGGCTCGCGTGCTGACCGGTGGCCGACCGGGCCTGGCTGGGGCGGACGCTCCGTCCAGCGGGTCCTGGTTCCCCCCGACGGTGCTGGTCGACGTGGACCACTCGATGCTGGTGATGCGCGAGGAGACCTTCGGGCCGACGCTGCCGGTGATGAGGGTCGCGGACGAGGACGAGGCCGTCGCGCTGGCGAACGACTCCTCCTACGGCCTGTCGGCCAGCGTGTTCACCGGTGACCGGCGCCGCGGTGAGCGGATCGCCCGGCGGCTCGAGGTGGGGGCGGTCAACATCAACGACGTCTTCACCAACGTCATCAGCCCGCCCGTGCCGATGTCGGGGTGGCGCAGCTCCGGGCTGGGTGCGCGCTTCGGCGGGGCGCAGGGCCTCCTGCGGTACTGCCGGACGCAGGCCGTCACCGCGTCCCGCGTCGCCACCCCCGCGGACGAGCTGCTCTGGTACCCCTACCGGCCCGGCAAGAGCCGGCTGGCGGCTCGGGTCGTCCGCCTGGCCGTGGGCCGCGGGCGGCGACGTCTCACCAGCTCCCGCAGCCAGCGCTGAGCGGCGACGCGGCGGCCGGCAGCGGACCCCCGTGGCCGAGCGCTCGGCCACGGGGGTCCCCAGCCGACCGCTCGGCCCGGGTGCCGGCTCAGGCCGGGGTGCCGCCCGCCGGTCCGAAGACCCGGGTGCAGTAGTCGACGAGCCGCCCGGGGTCGTCGGCGGAGCCGCGGTACGCGATGTGGCCGTCGGGGCGGACCAGGACCAGGGCGGGCCGCTCCTTGAGGCCGTACGCAGCGTGGGCCACGTGGTCGAGGTCGTCGAGCTCGACCACCCCGCCACCCGCCGGGGGCGTGGTGGAGGCGCCGGTCACCAGCCGGGGACGCACCCAGGCCCACGGCGACACCGCGTCCACGGCGGCGGCGCGGTGCCCCTGGGGGTCCTCCACCCCGCCGTCGAAGGCCAGCAGCGACCACCCCCACGTCCACCCGTCGGGGTTCTGGGTGTGGGCGAACAGGTGCGTGGTGGCGCCGTGCTGGTCGACCACGCGGGCGTCCGGGGCCCGCTCGCCCGCCTTCGGTGCCTTGTGGTGCAGCAGGCGACCGCCGAGGTGGTCCTCGTTCAGGGCGCTGTCGGGGTAGTGCACGGAGAGCTGCTGCAGGTCGTCGGTGCCCTGGATCAGCGAGCCGATGCCGGGCACGAACCGCGAGGCCGCGTCGAGGCCCAGGTCGGTGACCTTGCCGCGCTCGACGGTGGTCTTGAAGCCCCTGGCCTGCTGGTGGTCGAGGCGGGCGTGCTCACCGCGGCGCTCCTGGTCGTAGGAGTCCAGCACGACGGGATCCGCGTGCCCGGCCAGCACCATCGCCAGGCGCCAGGCCACGGCCACGGCGTCGTGGATCCCCGCGTTCATGCCCTGGCCGCCGATCGGCATGGTCAGGTGGCCGGCGTCCCCGGCCAGCAGCACCCGGTCGACGGCGTAGTGCGAGGTCACCCCGTGGCTGAAGCGGTTGCGGCTGAACCAGATCGGGTCGGTCAGGGTGAGCGTCTCGTCCTGGGTGACCTCGCGGGCGAGCGCCTGCATCTCCTCCAGCGTGGGGTCGCGGTCGGGCACCCCGGTGTCGTCCTGGACGAAGTAGAGGCGGTGGTAGCCGCCCCAGATCGGCAGGACGCCGGTGAAGCCGTTCGGCTGGTAGTAGAAGAAGGTGAGGTGGTCGGGCTCGGTGGAGCGGCGCCAGCTCAGCTTCGCGTCGACCTGGCGGTTGATCCGGCCCGGGAACGACTCGGTCTCCAGGGGCAGGCCGAGCAGCTCGCGCACCTGGCCCGAGCTGCCGTCGGCGCCGACGACGTACCGGCAGCGGATCCGCTCCGTGCCCGCCGCGGCGTCGGAGTCACCGTCGTGGTCCCCGGCGTCGGCGACCGTGACGGTCACCCCCTCGGCGTCCTGCTCGAGGCCGACCAGGCGTCGGCTCCGCTCGACGGGGGCGCCGCGGTCGGCCACGAGGTCGCTCAGCGTCGTCTCCATGACGTCCTGCCCGCTGTACAGCGCGTTCGGGAAGGGGCTCTCGACGTCGTCGAGCGCCACGGGGTCGACGGGGCGCCCGTTCAGCACGGTCCTGGCCTCGGTGACCACGTAGGCCTGCTCGGCGAGGGCGTCACGCAGGCCCACCCCGGTCAGGAGCTCCTGGACCCGGGCCCACAGGTTGTTCGCCCGTGAGTACGCCTTGGTGTCGGCGCGCTGCTCGATGAGCCGGCACGCCACCCCGTGGTGGCGCAGCGCCGCGGCGGTGATGAGGCCGATCGGCCCGGCACCCACCACCAGGACGTCGGTGTCGAACGGGGCGGACGACGAGTCGGTCGAGGAGGTGAGGACGTCACTGGTCATGGCTGCTCCTGGTGTCGGCGGTGCGCGCGGGTGCGGTGGTGGCGTGGGGGAGGCGGGCGGTCGTGGCCGGGACGGGCGCAGGTCGCGGCCCCGGGGTACCGGTGTCCGCCCACGAGCAGGACCGTCAGCTCGAGCGCGGAGTCGCGGGCGGCGCGGACGGGCTGGCGTCCGTGCGGGGGCGCTGCTGGGACATCGACCGACCTCCAGAGCGGGGAGGATGCGTGGTCTTGCGGCATCCGGTGCTGAGCGCAGGTCCTGGCGTGCTGTGATCGACGCTAGCACCGGAACGGAGGTGGCGCCTCCGGTAGCGTGGGGGTGCTTGCGGCTCCCCGCAGTGCAGCGGGTGGCTCTGGGGCGGCGACACGACGTCACGCGTCCGTCTGGCGGCGGGCGACGCCACCGGTGGCACGGGGCTGCGGAGTTCGGGCCCTAGTGCCGGTGTAGTGGCTGCTCGACGCCCTGGGCCGGCGGCAGGGCGTCCTGCGCACCGCCCCGCACGAGCAGGTCGAGGTCGTCGAACGCGTCGGACAGCAGCGCCGCGAAGCTGCGCGACGAGCCGTCGAGCCACTCGCGCCGGGCCCGGGAGAGCACCTCGATGCCGCACGCAGCAGCCAGCGACCCCAGGTGCCGGGGGGTGCCGCGCCGTTCGAGCGCGTCGGTGACCGCCTCGGTGAGGTGGACCGTCTTGGCCGCAGCCCGCTCGCGCAGCTCCGGCGTGGCGGTGATGACCCGGTGCTGATGCGCCTGCGCGTCCCGCTCGTCCTCGCCGTGCGACGCGAGGGAGGAGAAGGCGTGGCGCAGCACCCCCAGCAGCGACAGCTCAGGGGCACCGGCGACGGCAGCGGTCATCGACGCCTGGAGGGCGGCTTCCCCGTCGAAGACCACCTCCCGCTTGTCCGGGAAGTGGCGGAAGTAGGTGCGCTCGGTGACCCCGGCGAGGGCGGCCACCTCGGCCGTCGTCGTCCGGTCGTACCCGCGCTCGGCGTAGAGCTCCAGCGCCGCGGCGCGGAGCCGGCCGCGCACGTCCTTCCTGCTGCCAGCCACACCAGCATCCTAGACGCCAGCGACAGTCACTGACGATGCGTGCTAACGTCAGTCACTGTCGATCCAGGAGGGTCCACAGCGCGCAGTCGTGGTGAGGAGATCCGCATGAAGGTCCTCGTGGTGGGTGCCGCCGGCAAGACCGGTCGGGCCGTGGTCGAACGTGCTGCGGCGGAGGGCCACGAGGTGACCGCCTTCGTCCGCAGGGACCGGGGCGACGGGGTCCCTGGCGTCGAGGTGCGGGTCGGCGACGCCAGCGACCCGGTGGCGGTGGGAGCCGCGGTCGAGGGGCACGACGCCGTCATCGACACCGTCGGCGGCAGGACCCCCTACCGCGCCACCACCCTCGAGGCGGACGTGGCCACCGCGCTCGTCGCGGCGATGCGGCGGCACGGCGTCCGACGGCTCGTCGTCACCTCCGCGATCGGCGTGGGCGACAGCTCCGCGCACGCGCCCCTCCTGACCAAGGTCGTCGTGGCGACCTTCCTCCGAGCCTCCACCCCCGACAAGGCCGCGATGGAGGCGGTGGTGCGCGGCAGCGGGCTCGACTGGGTGATCACCCGACCCGCGGTCCTGACCGACAAGGCCGCCACCGGGCACGTCCGCACCCTCTCGGCCGGGGACCGCGGCAGGGCCCGCTCCATCACCCGCGCGGACCTCGCCGCCTTCCTGGTCACCCAGCTCACCAGCGACGACCACCTCCGGCAGGCCGTCACCCTCGCCGACCGGTGACCCCCGGCAGGCGTCGCGCGTCCGTGCGTCCAGCCAGGTGCCGGTGACGGCCCGCACGTGCTCCGACGGGGCCTCGCACGGCCAGGGCGCAGCCGCAGGCGACTGGCGGGACGAGCACTGCTGCGGTGACGGCGTCCCGGCTCACCCCGGTGCCAGCCACTGACGTCGGCCAGGGGGACCGGCGGGACCCGTCAGCCGGGCGCCTGTGGTGCGCCCGCCGCTGCCTGCTCGAGGACCCAGCGGTCAGCACGGCGACGCTCACGGTCGCAGCCGGTGGAGGTGGACCTGCCCGTCCTAGGTCCAGCGCAGCCCGGGCTGGGCCTGTGCACCGGCAGCGGTCCCGGGTTGGCTCGTCGTGTCCGGTCGCAGTGGCGCCCGGCGCCCCCGACCCGAGCACCACGAGGAGACCACGATGAGCACCGTCCTGGTCACCGGGGCCGGCCCGCACCGTGTGATCCACACCACGACGACCGGATCCACCGACCTGTAGGAGCTGCACCGTGGACACCCTGGCGTCCGACCGCGACCGGATCATCAGCGCCCTGTCGATCACCCCCGCGTCGTCCGCGCGGGAACGCACGGTGGACATCACCACCACCGGTGCGCGCACCGGGCAGCCGCGCCGCATCGAGATCTTCTTCTACCGCGCGCTGGGCCGCTGGTTCCTCTCCAGCACCCCCGCCCGCCGCTCCTGGTACGCGAACCTGCAGGTCGACCCGGCCTTCACCTTCCACCTCAAGCACGGCGTGCGCGCCGACCTGGCCGCGACGGCGCTGCCCGTGCCCGACCCGGAGGAGCGCCGGCGGATTTTCACCGAGATCGTCGCGGACCTCAACCAGCCGTCCAACCCGGGATGGATCACCCAGCCGACCCACGTGGACGACTGGATCGCCGGCAGCCCGCTGATGGAGATCCGCTTCGACCTCCTGCTGCCGTCGGACGCCCTGCTCGACCGACCGGCTCCGCGCTGATCGTGACCGCGCTTGCCGTCGGGGCGGCCGGCAGTCGATCATGCAGGTCCGGCCACGATCACGACCGACGCGGAGGAACGATGACGACCGGGAGCGAACTGGGCTGCTTCCTCCGAGCCCGCCGGGGACGGCTCACGCCTGAGGAAGCGGGGATCACGCCGCACGGTGCCGCACGGCGCGTCGTGGGCCTCAAGCGCGAGGAGGTCGCGCAGATGGCCGGGGTGAGCGTCGACTACTACGCGCGCCTGGAGCAGGGCCGGCCGGTGCACTTCTCCGCCTCCGTGCTCGAGGCCGTGGGCCGCGCGCTGCAGCTGGACCGCGTCGACCAGGCGCACCTGCACGACCTCGCGGGCGCTCGCGACCGGCGCGCGCGCCGCGACCCGGCCGGGCGCCCGGCGGTGCTGCCGGCCTACGAGCGCCTCGTGCGCGGCATGGCGGACCAACCGGCCTTCGTCACCGACTGGCGCCTGAACGTGCTCCTGGCCACCCCCCTCGCGCTGGCGCTCTACCTCGAGATGGGGAGCGTCGACCCGGAGGAGCGCAACTTCGCCCGCTTCGTCTTCACCGATCCCGGTGCGCGGGCCCTGTTCGCCGACTGGCACCTGACCGCCGCCCTGGTGGTCGGGTCGCTGCGACACAGCCTCGCGCAGCACTCCGGCGACGCCGAGCTGCTCGCCCTGATCGCCGCGTGCCGGCGCGTCCCGGACTTCGAGCAGCTGTGGCAGGACTACGCCCTCACCGAGATCACCCACAGCCGCAAGCTGCACCGCCACCCCGTCGTCGGGGACGTCTGGGTCGACTGCGACAACGTCCGCCTCGTGGGGGAGTCCGACCAGCTGCTCACGGTGGGCAGCGTCGACGCCGGCTCCGAGAGCGAGGCCGCGCTGGACCGCCTCGCCGTGCTCGCGTCCTCGCCCGTGCGCTGACCGGCGCCCCCCTCCACCGGCGACCCTCGGCACCCTCCAGGACGGCGCGGCGGTGGACCGGCTCCACGACGCGGCGTCGACCGGACTCGCCGGGACGTCCGGTCACGAGCAGGGCTGCGCCTCGGAGACGACCGTCACCGCGCGGGGGCGCAGCCGGACACCACCACTGAGCAGCACGTTCCCGGGGCAGCGGCGCGCGACGCACGGTCGACCGGCCGCGACACCGTTCGGCGGTGTGGCTGCCCGCACGGCTGGTGGCCCCCCGCCACGAGGCTGGGTCTGCCAGTGCCAGGTCCAGCGCTGCCTGCTCCGGATCTTCCGCTGACCCGCGCTCGCGGTGTCTGCTCCTCGTACCGACTCGAGGGGGACGCATGGAGCAGTGGCTGCTACCGGCAGGCGTGACCGACGCGGAGGGCCTGGTGCTGCGCGAGGTCCCGGTCCCGGAACCGGGCCCGGGTGAGGTGCGGATCACGGTGCGAGCGGTGTCGATCAACGCCCGCGACGCCCTCATCCTGGCGGGGCCGTTCGGCCGGGCCGGCGACCGTGACCTCGTGCCGCTGTCCGACGTGGCCGGCGAGATCGACGCGGTCGGCGAGGGCGTCACCCAGTGGGCGGTCGGCGACCGCGTCACCGACCTGCACTTCGCCGGGTGGGACGACGGCCCGGCGCCCGACGATCGCGGCGGGGTCGGGCTGGGCGCCGACGGGGACGACGGGGTGCTGGCCGAGCAGGTGGTGCTGCGGGCCGACCGCGTCACGCGGATGCCCGCGAACCTGTCCTTCGCCGAGGCGTCCGCGCTGCCGGTGGCGGGGGTGACGGCGTGGAACGCGGTGATGGGGCGGTTGCCGGTGGGGCCCGGCGACACCGTCGTGGTGATCGGGAGCGGCGGTGTGGCGCTGTTCGCGCTGCAGATCGCCACCGCGGCCGGGGCCCGGGTGGTCGCGATGGGGCGTCGCGAGGAGCAGGGGGAGCGGCTGCTGGCGATGGGTGCCACCGACTTCGTCAACGGCACCACCGTGCCCGGGTGGGCGGCCGAGCTGGCTGGCCGCTGCGGCGGCGCCGCGAAGGTGGTCAACACCATCGGGATGCGGGCGGTCGGGGCCTGTCTGCCGGCGCTGGCCGGCGGTGGGGAGGTCGCCGTGGTCGGGCTCGTGGAGCACGGCAGCGCGACCCTGGACGGCGACGCGCTGCTGGGTCGGGAGCTGGTCGTCCGGGGGGTGTCGGTCGGCAGCCACCGGATGCACCGCGACCTGGTCGCCCTGGTCGAGCGCGAGCACCTGCGCCCGGTCATCGACCGCACGTTCCCGTTCTCGAAGGCCCCGGAGGCGTTCCGCGCCCAGGCCGGCGGCGGCCTCTTCGGCAAGCTCGTCATCGAGGTGGCCTGACGATGCCGATCCTCGAGCACCTCCGCACCAACGAGCTCGACCCCGACACGGAGGCGTGGTTCATCGGTGTCCTGGAGGTCATCGAGCGCCTGGACGCCGCCGCGTACGTCGAGCTGATGGCGCCCGACGTGGAGATCGTGATGGACGCCGGCGGCACCACCCTGCGGGGCCGTGACGCGGTGCGCGCGGGGCTGGCCGCGGCCTGGAGCGGCCTGGAGAGCCTGGTGCACGACGAGGTCAACATCTACGGCAGCGGCGACCGCTTCGTCCACGAGAGCGTCACGCACGTGGTCACCGAGGACGGCCAGCGGATCGACACCCGCACCTGCGTGTGGATCGACCGCGACGACGACGGGCGGATCCTCGCCGCCCGCGTCTACTGACCACCCGCCCACGACCACAGGAGGACGACGACACGGGTTCGCTGGACGGACGCACCGCCCTGGTCACCGGAGCCGGCAAGGGCATCGGGGCGAGCACCGCCGAGTGCCTCGCGGCCGAGGGCGCGAGGGTGGCGGTCGACCACGTGCACGACGAGGACTCCGCGGCCGCGGTGGTGGAGCGCATCACTGCCAGCGGCGGCACGGCGCAGGCGTTCCAGGCCGACGTCGCCCGCAGCGCGGACGCCGAGCGGCTGGTCCGCGAGGTGCGGGGCGCCTTCGGCCCCGTCGACGTGCTGGTCGGCGACGTGCTCACCACGCGGGAGTTCGTCGAGCAGGACGACATCAGCGGGGGTGCCATCGTCGACGTGACCAGCGTCGGCGTCGTGTTCACCGCGCCCCAGACCGCCCTGTGCACGGCGACGAAGGCCGCGCTCGTGGGTCTCACCAGGGTGCTCTCGCTCGAGCTGGCCCCGCGCGGCATCCGGGTCAACGCGATCGCGGCCGGCCTGGTCGACACCGAGGGCACGCGCGCGTCCGGGTTCATCGGCTCCGACGCCGAGGCCGCGGTCGTCGCCCAGATCCCTCTGGGGCGCCTGGGTGCCCCGCAGGAGATCGGGTCGGTGGCGGTGTTCCTGGCCTCCGACGCCTCGCGGTTCGTCACCGGTGACGTCATCTGCGCCTCGGGGGGCCAGGTCTGACGGCGGTCCGCTCGCAGTCCCCGCTCCATCCCCGCCCGTGACAGCACCGACGCACCAAGGAGACCCCATGCCCCTCACCACGCTCGCCGACGCCCGGGTCGGGCGCCGCGACCTCTTCGCCGTCCTCGGCCTGGCCGCCGGAGCGACCGCCACCACCGCTCCGGCGTGGGCGTCCGACACGCCGGCGCAGGACGGCGACCTGGGCCGCCTGAACGCCTCCGAAGCGGTCGAGCCGTTCCCCGTGCGCGTCCCCCGCAGCGCTCTGGCCGACCTGCGCCGGCGGTTGAGCAGCACCCGCTGGCCGGACCGGGAGACGGTGCCGGACGCCAGCCAGGGAGCCCGCCTGGAGCAGGTGCAGGAGCTGTGCGAGTACTGGCGCGAGGACTACGACTGGCGCCGCGCCGAGAGGCTGATCAACGACGCCGGCAGCTCCAAGACCGAGATCGACGGGCTCGGGTTCCACTTCCTGCACGTCCGGTCCCCGCACGCCGACGCGAAGCCGATGATCATGACCCACGGCTGGCCCGGGTCGATCCTGGAGTTCGCCGAGGTGATCGGCCCGCTGACCGACCCCACCGCTCACGGCGGCCAGGCCTCCGACGCCTTCCACCTGGTCATCCCCTCCCTGCCGGGGTACGGCTTCTCGGAAAAGCCGACGGAGACCGGGTGGGGCGTCGGACGCACCGCTGCCGCGTGGGCGACGCTGATGGCCCGGCTCGGGTACGACCAGTACGTCGCCCAGGGCGGGGACTGGGGTGCCGCCGTGACGGGGATGCTCGGCATGATGCGCCCCGCCGGCCTGCAGGCCATCCACGTCAACACGGTGTTCCTCGCCCCCCAGCCCGGCGACGAGGTGGACCCCTCGCCCACCGCTGCCCTGGCCATCGAGAAGGCGAAGGCCTTCGCCACCACGGACGCGGGCTACCTCCAGCAGCAGGGCACCCGGCCGCAGACCCTGGGCTACGGGCTCGCCGACTCACCGTCCGGTCAGGCGGCGTGGATCTACGAGAAGCTCTCGAGCTGGAGCGACAACGGCGGCGACGTCGAGAGCGTCCTCACCAAGGACCAGATGCTCGACGACATCATGCTGTACTGGCTGACCGGCTCCGGTGCCTCCTCCGCCCGGATGTACTGGGAGAGCCTGGACGACCTGGACCTCATGGTCGACCTGCCGACCGGCGTGAGCGTGTACCTCAACGACGTGAACATCGCCCCCCGCGAGTGGGGGAGCCGCAGCTTCAGCAACATCACCTCCTGGAACGAGGTCACCCCGGGTGGCCACTTCGCGGCGTTCGAGCAGCCGGAGGTGTTCGTGCGCGAGGTCCGCGACTGCTTCCGCTGACCCGCTGCCCCGACTCCCGGGTCGACCCGGGGGTCGGGCCTCGGCGCGGCGGCTGGCCGCCTGACCCGGATCGACGCCCGCACCGCCCGCCCCCGCGTCCCCTGGAGGACCCGTGTTCATCGCCACCGTCGCCGTCACCGCCCTGCTCGCCGCCGTGCTCCTGGGCTCGGCCACCGCCAAGCTGCGCCAGGACGCCACGGTCATGGCCGGCATGCGCGCCGTCGGGGTCCCCGACCACCGCGTCCCGGTCCTCGCCGCGCTGGAGATCGCCGGGGCCCTCGGGCTCC
The DNA here is from genome assembly GCA_902806005.1 of uncultured Quadrisphaera sp. GTDB lineage: Bacteria > Actinomycetota > Actinomycetes > Actinomycetales > Quadrisphaeraceae > CADCUY01. The sequence continues at coordinate 26,107 of CADCUY010000466.1, forward strand.
TCGCCGGGCTCGTGGTCTGGCCCCTGGGGGTCGCCGCAGCCGTCGGGGTCGTGGCCTACTTCACGGGGGCGCTCGTCGCCCACGGCCGCGTGCGCGACCGCGCCGTCGGCCCGCCGACGGTGATCCTGGCCGTGGCTGTGGCGGCGCTGGTGCTCCGGCTCCTCAGCAGGTGACCCCGGGGCGGCCGGGCCGAGCCCGCGCCGGGACGTCGGGCCCAGCGGTCGGCTGTCGCGGAGCCCGGGCCCTCACGAGAACCGGACCTCGACGAGGGGGCTGCCGGCGACGAACGCCTCGAGGGGCGCCGGTGGGCCGTACAGGGCCCTCATCCTGTCCTGGTCGAGGACGGCGACGACCTCGGCGAGCAGGCGGCGCCGTTCGCCCTCCTCGGTGACCGGTACCGCGGTGGCCGCCAGGTCCGCCCGCACCCCGTGCTTGAGGTGGACGGTGAACGCCGGGTGCGCCACGAGGTTGGCGTACCAGCCCCTGGTCGCGGGCGGGCTGCTCAGGTGGACCTTGCCCTCGATGCGGTAGAACCAGATCTCGATCCGGCGCTGCTCGCCCGAGCGGCGACCGGTCGTGGTGATGTCGATGGTGCGCTCGCGCGGGGGCGACGCGCGGTCGATGGCCAGCGCCCTGACCACCGCCGGGTCCCGGGCGTCACGCCCAGCGGGCCGGGTCATGCCGCTGACGAGGACGGTGACCGGAGCATCGCGGTGGAGACCTCCCACAGTCGTGATGCCGCCTCGGGGTCCAGGGCCCACCGGCGCACGCCGGCCCCGACGCGGGCGTCGTCGGCGACGGTCGGCGCCTCGGCGCAGTCCTCGAGGTAGTGGCCGCCCGTACCGGCGAACTCCGGGGCGACGGCGGCGACCAGCGTCGTGGCCGCGCCCTGCTGGGTGGTCTTCATGAACAGCTCACCCGATGCCTGCATGGTCACCCAGCCGTCCTTGACCTCCTGGGGGATGTGCTTCTGCAGCCCGGTCGCGATCCCGCCGGGCATCAGCGCGTTCGCGACGATGCCGTGCTCGGCCCACCGGCGGGTGGCCTCCACCGCGAACAGCACGTCGGCGGTCTTGGACTGGCCGTAGGCGGCCCACTGGTCGTAGGGGCGGCGCTCGAAGTGGATGTCGTCGAAGACCACCGGGGAGCTCAGGTGCCCGCTGGAGCTGAGCGCGACGATGCGAGAGCCGCCGAGCCGGTCGTCGTCGGCTGCGCCGTCGGCCAGGGCGTCGTGCAGGCCCACGGCGAGGGCCAGGTGGCCCAGGTGGTTGGTCGCGAACTGCGACTCCCACCCCTGCGCGGTGCGCACCAGGGGCCCGGCCATGATCCCCGCGTTGTTCACGAGCAGGTGCAGCGCGCCCTCCCACTGCTGCGCGAAGGCCACGACGCTGCCCTGGTCGCTGAGGTCCAGGTGCCCCACGCGCAGGTCGGTGGCACCGGTGGTGGCCGCGATGTCGTCGGCGACGCGCCGGCCGGCGTCGGTGCTGCGCACCGCCAGGGTGACCTGGGCCCCCGCCCGGGCCAGGGACCGGGCCGTCTCGACGCCGATGCCGGAGGAGGCGCCGGTGACGACGGCGCGCAGCCCGCTCAGGTCGATGCCGGCGACGACCTCGTCAGCGGTGGTCGTGGCGCTGAAGCGCGTGGTGATCAGGGTCATGGGGTGGTCCTCCGGTCCTGGCCCCCACCGGCCGGGCGTAGCGCAGGGGCGCGCCACCGGTCCTGGGGCAGCGGCTGCACCGAGCCGTGGTGATCACCGTACGAGCAGTGGCGGGGTGCGACCAGGGTCTGATGGACCCAGGTCCCCCAGGACCCGGCCTCCCGGCTCCAGGCCGCTCGGGCTCCGTGGACCTCGTCGTCGGAGGGCGGCCCGGCAGCGGTCCGCGAGGCACGGGTCCCGAGCCCCGCGTGGACCGGCGCAGGTCCGAGGGCGACGGAGGGGCCCACCAGGCCACCGCCAGCTGCACGGACAGGCCGCCGGCCCCCCGTCGCGCTGCGTGCCGGGTGGCACCGGGCGAGCGGGGGTCAGGCGCGTGGTCTCCCGCCTGCCGCGGTGGGGTCTGCTGTGGACTCCCGCCCTGCGCGAGGCCGCGGAGCCGCGACGTCACGGCCGGGGTCGCCCGCAGCCCACCGGCCCTCGTCGGACCCCGCTGACCCGACCCTGCGGCCCGGGGGTCGGCCGGCTGGTGCGCGAGGCCGTCACCGGCCCGCCGGCGCGAGCGCCCCGAACGCCTCGTCGACCAGCCCCCCGAGCTCCGGGCGCCCCTCGGCGGCGACCCAGTGCTCGAGCGCGGTCATCAGGCACTCCATCGCCGCGGCGACGCGCGCGTGCAGGACCACGGAGGACGGCGGAGCTGGGGCCGCGCGCTCGCTCAGCACCTGGACCAGCCGCGGCCGCCACCCGGCCTGCTTCTCCCTCAGGCGGGCGCACAGCGCGGGCGTCCGCCCCACCAGGCGCAGCAGCACGAACCCCTCGCCCGGCTCGCGGGTGAGCTGCCGGACGGCGGGGTCGAGGGCCCGGCGCAGCGCAGCCCAGTCGTCCTCACCGGCCGGGCGGGCGCGCAGGGCGTCGACCAGCGCGTCGCCGAGCGGGTCGAAGGTCGACAGGACCACCTCCTCCTTGCTGCCGAAGTAGCGCAAGAAGGTGCTCCGCGACACCCCCGCCGCAGCGGCGAGGTCGTCGAGGGTGACCCCGTCGAAGCCGTCACGGCAGAACTGGACGAAGGCCCCTCGCGCCAGCTCCTCGCGGACCGCGGTGCGCCCGATGCTGCGAGTGATCGTTCCGGTGGCGTCCACCCCCTCAGGGTAGGCGACCCGTGGTCCTCGGCCACGAAGTCGATACCGATGGTCTAGTCTGACACTCAGTACCAGTCTTGGTACTGCGTAGCCGATGCCGCGAGGCGTCGTCACCACTCGTGGAGGAACCCGTGACCCAGACCCTCGGCATCATCGGCAGCGGCCAGGTCGGCGGCGCCGTCGCGCGCCTCGCCGCCACCGCCGGCTGGGACGTCGTCCTCAGCAACTCCCGCGGCCCCGAGACCCTCGACGGGCTCGTGAGCGAGCTCGGGCACCGCGCCCGGGCGGCGACCCCGGCCGAGGCGGCCGCGGCGAGCGACGTCGTCGTCGTGGCCGCCCCGCTGCTCGCCCTCGACCAGCTGCCGCGCGAGGCGCTGGCGGGCAGGGTCGTGATCGACGCCATGAACTACTCCCCGGAGCGCGACGGGCGGATGCCCGACCTGGAGGCCGACCGGCTGACGTCGAGCGAGCTGGTGCAGCGCCACCTGGCCGGTGCCGTGGTGGTCAAGGCGCTGAACAGCATCACGCCGCAGCACCTGCTCGCCCTCGCCCGGCCCGCCGGTGCCCCCGACCGCAGCGCGCTGCCGACCGCCGGGGGCGACGCCGCCGCCAAGGGGGCGGTCGCCGCGGTCCTCGACGGCCTCGGCTACGACGCCGTGGACGTCGGCGACCTCGCCGAGAGCTGGCGCTTCGGCCCCAACACCCCCCTGTACGCGCTCGCCTACGGTGGAGAGGTCCCGGCGGGGATGAGCGGGATGGCGCTCTACACCTGGTTCCTCGCGACGCCCGGTGCCCCGGTGGCGGCCGGGCAGGTCGAGCGGCTCGCGCGCGACGCCGTCCGCGGCCCCGCCGCCCTCTCGCTCGACGGCTGAGCCGGCGGTCCGCTCCCGGCGTCCGGCTGGGGGCGAGCCCGGGTCGACGCCGGCGGTGTGTCCGGCCGCGGTGACGCGGGGGCCGTCGACGACGCCGCGGTGGACGACCTCGCCGGACCGGCGTCGAGGCGTGGTCCCCGCGGCCGCACGGTCACCAGGCGGCGACGCCCTGCCGGTCCCGGAGCTGACCGCTCGGGCCGTCGGGGCCGATGGTGGCGAGCTCGACGATGGCGTCGGTGCCCTCGGTGACGGTCTGCGGTCCGCTGTGCCCGTTGAAGTCGGTGGCGGTGTACCCGGGGTCGGCCGCGTTGACCTTGATGTCCGGCCAGGACTTCGCGTACTGGGTGGTCAGCATCGTCAGCGCGGCCTTCGAGGCCGTGTACAGCGGCGCGGGGAACGTCGACTCGACCCGGTCCGGGTCGTGGGTGGCGGCGAAGGAGCCCATGGCGCTGGAGACGTTGACGATGACGGGGTTCGCCGAGGCCCGCAGCAGCGGCAGGAAGGCCTGCGTCACCCGGACGACGCCGACGACGTTGACGTCGAACACGGCGGTGGCGTCCGCGGCCGTGAGCTGCTCGGCCGGCTCGTACGGCTGGTTGACGCCCGCGTTGTTGACGAGGACGTCGACCGCGCCCTCGTGGGCGGTGACGTCGGCGACGGCCGCGGCGACCGAGGCGTCGTCGGTGACGTCGAGCTGGACGAAGCGGGCGCCGAGGGCGTCGGCGGCGGCCCGGCCCCGCTCGCGGTCACGGGCGCCGAGGATGACGGTGTGGCCGGCCTCGAGCAGGCGGCGGGCGGTCTCGTGGCCGAGCGAGCGGTTGGCTCCGGTGATGAGGGTCGTGGTCATGACCACGACCCTGCTCCGGTGGCCGTGGGCCGACCAGTGCCCGGGTCGACGGGGGGACGGCGCGACGGTGGGACGGGCAGTACCAGGCTCGCGAGCCGGGGACGAGGGACGATGACCTCGTGGAAGAGGACCTGGGCACCGTCCTGCGACGCTGGCGCGACCGGCTCTCCCCGCGCGACGTCGGGCTGCCCGAGCGCACCGGGCGGCGGGCCGCGGGGCTGCGGCGGGAGGAGCTGGCCACCCTGGCCGGGCTGTCGGTGGACTACCTGGTGCGCCTGGAGCAGGGGCGGGCGACGAGCCCCTCGGCGCAGGTCGTGGCGACGCTGGCCAGGGCGCTGCAGCTGCAGCCCGCCGAGCGCGACCACGCCTACCGGCTGGCGGGCCTGCTGCCACCCGCCGACGGGACGATCTCGACGCACGTCCCCGCGGGGGTGCAGCGGATGCTCGCCCGCCTCGGCGACTTCCCGGTCGGCGTCTTCAGCGCCGACTGGACGCTGCTGACGTGGACCCCCTCGTGGGCGGCGCTGATCGGCGACCCCACCGCTCGCGGGCCCGAGCAGCTCAACCTCGTGCGCGCGGTGTTCACCGAGGGCCCGAGCGGGCTCGCGTCGTGGCCGGTGCGCCACGACGACGACGACGCCCTGCCGGGCGCGCTGGTCGCCGACCTGCGCAGCGCCCTGGTCGACCACCCCCGCGACGTCGGGCTCGCGGTGCTCGTGAGGGACCTGCGCACCACGAGCGCGCACTTCGCCCGGCTGTGGGACCAGGGCGCCGTCGGTCACCACGTCTCGGCGCGCAAGACCGTCGAGCACCCCGAGGTCGGCGACGTCACCTGCGACTGCGACGTGCTCACCGTCCCCGGCAGCAGCCTGCGGATCGTCGTCTACACGGTCGCGGCGGGCTCCGCCGACGCCGAGAAGCTGGAGTTCCTGCGCGTCACGCGCGGGGTCCCCGTCGCGCCGGGAGCCTGAACCGCTGGGACCCGCGCCGTGGGCGGGCGGAGTCGGAGGACGGTGCTGACGAGCTGCAGCTACCGGGGCCAGTACGGCCGGAGGCTCGCCGCGAGGAGCCGGTCGAGGACCCGGTCGGGCAGGACGCGCGTGAGGGGTGCCAGGAGCGCCGCGTCGCGGCCGACGGTGTACCGCGTGCGCGGTCGCGCTGTGGTGGCGGCCTCGGCGATGACGGAGCCGGCCCTGTCAGCCGGCTGGCCGGCGCGGGTGAACCTCAGCGAGTGGGCGACGACGGCTCGGACGAGTCCGCCGTAGCGCTGCTGCTGCTCCGGGCTCATCCTCGCGGCGAGGGCGGTGGCGGTGGCGGCGCCGCGCTCGCCGATCTCGGTCCTGACGGCGCCGGGCTCGACGACGACGACCTGCACCCCGTGGGGGGCCAGCTCGCGGCGCAGCGAGTCGCTGACCGCCTCGAGCGCGAACTTGGCCCCGGCGTAGGCGCCGTAGGTCGCCATCGCGACCTTGCCGCCGACCGAGCTGATGTTGACGATCCTGCCGCGGCTCTCGTGGAGGAAGGGCAGCAGCGCCTGGGTGACCGCGACGTGCCCGAACAGGTTGACGTCGAAGAGCCGCCGCCACTCGTCCAGGGGGAGGGTCTCGACCGGTGCGTTGACGGAGATGCCCGCGTTGTTGACCAGGGCGCGCAGCGGGCGTCGGTCCGGGTCGGAGGCGATGCGGTCGACGAGGGCCCGGACGTGCTCGGGCCTGGTGATGTCGAGGGTCACCGGCTCGACGCCGTCGGCCGCGATCGCGTCGGCATCGGCTCCACGGCGGACGCCGGCGAGGACGTGGTAGCCGCGGCTGGCGAGCGCACGGGCCGTCGCGGCGCCCATGCCCGTCGAGGCGCCCGAGACGACCATGAGCTCGCTGCGGTATGACGTTGTCACATCGACCACTCTGGCGGCACTGGTGTGACATTGTCAACTAGGATGGCCGACGTGGGATCCCGAGCCGAGGCTGCTGCAGCGACCCGGAGCGCTCTGGTGCGCGCCGCCTCCGAGCTGCTCGACGAGGGCGGGCCCGACGCGGTGACCCTGCGCGCCGTGGGCGCCCGTGCCGGGGTCTCGCGCGGCGCGCCGTACGGGCACTTCGACGGCAAGGAGCACCTGCTGACCAGGCTCGCCATCGACGCCTGGAGCGCGCTGGCCGACGAGGTGGAGCAGCTGCGGGCGGCCTCGGGGGCCACCCCGAGCGCACGGCTCGAGGGGGCCCTGCTGGCGCTGATCGGTGTCGGCCGCAGGCAGCCGCACCGGTACGCGCTGATGTTCAGCACCCCGGCGGGCGACGCGGAGGCCGCAGCAGCCGCGAGCCGCCTGCAGGACCAGTTCCTCGCCGTCGTCGCCGACGTGGTCGGCGAGTCCGATGCCCGCCGCTACGGCGCCCTGCTCATGTCGAGCGCGCACGGCATCGCCGGGCTGGAGATCAGCGGCCACCTGGCGGAGGAGACGTGGGAGGTCGGCGGGGAGGGGCTCGTGCGCATGCTGGTCGAGGCCGTCTGCTCCGGCGTCGAGGGCACCGGTGCGCGACGGCGGACTGCTGGCGACCGCACCGCCGGCTGAGCTCGTCCGCCGTCCCGTCCCAGGCGCGGTGCGCGCCCTGGCTGCGCCGCACCACCGGCCAGCACGCCGTGGACGGTGACCGCCTGCCGTCCTCGGCGCCTCCGACGAGGTGACCGCCCGCTCAGTGGCCCGGTCGACGCACTCCCTCGACCAGGAGGTGGACGACCCGGCGCGCGTCGTAGCGGAGGTCGGTGTCGGCTCCGATGCACAGGTTGCCCACGCCCCGCATGAGCTGGTAGGCGTCCAGGCCGGGTCGGGCTTCGCCCGACGTCGCCGCAGCCTCGAGCAGGCGGGCGCAGACGGGCACGAGGCGGTCGAGGAAGTGGGCGTGCAGGGCGTCGGCGCTCGCGCTGTCCGAGCGCAGCGCCGCCGCCAGTCCGTGCTTGGTGACGAGGAAGTCGACGAAGAGGTCGACCCACTGCGCGAGCGACTCGAACGGCGATCCGGCCCCGTCGAGGAGGACCTGGCCGGCCTCGGCGCAGGTCTCCACCTGGTGGCGGTACACGGCCACGACCAGGTCCGCCCGGGTGGGGAAGTGGCGGTAGACCGTGCCGAGGCCCACCCCCGCGCCGGCCGCGATGTCACGCACCGGCGCCTCCACCCCGGAGGCCACGAAGGCCGCCGCGGCGGCCTCCAGGAGGGCGGCCCGGGTGCGCTGGGCGTCCACCGGCCTGCGGACGGGCGCCGACGGGGCGTCCACCGGCTCCTCGACCCCTGTCACGACACTCCTCCGGACCCGGTTGACGTGGCGGAACATTGTTCCGTAATGTCCGCGGAACATCGTTCCGTCAGACATGGTGACATGCCGGTCGGTGCGCTGCGCCCTCAGGCCCGCGCGATCCACCGCGCGTCCAGCCCCGTCCTGCAGCTGGGAGACCCGTCATGAACGAGCTGAGCACCACGACCGCAGGCGCGACCGGCGCCTCGCCGGCGACCGTCGTCTCGGTGGGGCCGGTGGTCCTGCCGGCCCCGGACCGCGGCGAGGACCTGCAGGTGCGGGTGTCCGCACCCGTGGCGGGCCGGGACGACGGACAGCGGCTGCCCGTCATCGTCTTCTCGCACGGCTTCGGCTGGTCGATGGACGCCTACGCCCCGCTGGTCCACCACTGGGCCGCCCGCGGCTTCGTGGTGGCCCAGCCCACCCACCTCGACTCCAGGACCCTGGCCCTGCCTCCTGATGACCCCCGCACCCCCCTGGTCTGGCGCCACCGGGTGGCCGACCTCACCCGGGTCCTGGACGGGCTCGACGTCCTGGGGGCCGCCGTCCCGGGACTGCGCGGGCGCCTGGACCTGGGCCGCATCGCCGTCGCCGGGCACTCGTGGGGCGGGCAGACGGCCAGCGCGCTGCTCGGCGCCCGCGTCCTGGACGCCGAGGGACTGCCGGGTGAGGACATGTCCGACCCGCGCGTGCGCGCCGGGGTGCTGCTCTCGACCCCCGGAACGGGCGGAGCCGACCTGACGCCCTTCGCCGCCCAGCACTTCCCCTTCATGAACCCCGGCTTCGCCGACATGACCACCCCGACCCTGGTCGTCGCCGGCGACCTCGACCGGTCCCCGCTGTCCGTGCGCGGCCCGGACTGGTTCACCGACCCGCACACCGCGAGCCCCGGCCCCAGGAGCCTGCTCGTCGTCGTCGGTGCCGAGCACAGCCTCGGCGGGATCGCCGGGCACGACGTCGCCGAGACCACCGACGCCGATCCCGCTCGCGTCGCGCTGGTCCAGCAGGTCACGACGGCCTACCTCCTGGACGTCCTCGGCGTGGACGGCGCCGCGTGGGCGGGGCTCCGCACCGGCCTGGCCGAGGGCAGTCGTCCTGGAGGACGGCTCCTGTCCGCATGAGTGGCGTCGGTGCAGCGGAGGCGGTCCAGGGGACCCGCCCGGGGGCCCGGGCCCTCACGGGAACCGGACCTCGACGAGGGGGCTGCCTGCGACGGACGCCTCGAGGGGCGCCGGTGGGCCCAGACCTCCGTCAGGGCGTTCCCGGTGCGCACCTGCAGCTCGACCGCACCGGTGACGTCCGTGCGCAGCACCGTGTCGGCGGACTGTCGCTCGAGGAAGCTGCGGGCGGCCGCCTCCCGAGGTCGCGGTCGTCGTAGGTGGCGTCAGCGGCCAGCGGGGACGTCAGGTGCGCGGCGCGGCCGACCAGGCTCACGTCGGGCACCGGCCCCGGCGGCGCCCGACCAGGCCCCTCGTACCGGCCCTCCAGTCCTCTGAGCGCTCCAGCACGAACGCCTCGGCGGCGGGGGTGTCCGTGGAGCCGATGCCGTCGGGCCAGCCGTGCTCCAGGGCCGCGGCGCATCGAGGTCGGCGTCGGCCCGTCGGGCCGTCAGCGCGGGTGGGGTGGGTCCGGTGCGATGACCGCGCTGACCTCGGGCGGGAGCAGGCCCCTGAGCTGGTCGCCTCGCAGGGGGACGCCCAGGAGGCCGAGCTTGGCCATGTTCGTCCGCGCGTGCCGCAGCGGGTCCAGGCGCACGACCTGACCGGCGTCGCGCTGGACGCGGACGCGCACCGCGTCGCCGCTGCCGGCGGTGGCGACCGCGACCCCGTCGGTCTCGATCACGACCTCGCGCGAGGGAGCCTGCAGGAGGAGGTCGACCTCGTCGCTGTCGGCCAGGACGGCGGCCCGGGCGAAGCCCGACATGGGCGCGACCGGGGAGACGACCACTGATCGGGTGGACGGAGAGAGCACCGGCCCTCCCGCCGCGTAGTTGTAGGCGGTGGAACCGATCGGTGTCGCGACGACGAGGGCGTCGCAGTGGTAGTACCCGTACTCGGCCCCGTCGACCTGCAGCGTCGCCGTGACCGCGGACTCCCCGCCGCGCCGCGCGAGGACGACGTCGTTGAACGCCACGGCGCCCGCCGCGGCGCCCTCCTCCGGTGCGCCGACGACCACGACGTCCACCCGCAGGCAGGGGAGGGCCTCCACCTCGAAGGCGTCGCCCACCAACCGGTCCAGCGCTGCCGGCAGCTGGTCGGGCTGGACCTCGACGAGGAAGCCGAGGTTGCCGTGGTTGACCCCCAGGACCGGCACGGGCCGGTCCACCAGGGCGCGCATCGCGCCCAGCATGGTGCCGTCCCCGCCGAGGCTGACCACGCCGTCGACCGTCGCGGCGAACCGCGAGCCGTCCAGGCCGGCCACACCGGCGTGCTCGACCCCTCGTCCGCCGTCCGGGGCGACGATCTCGACTCCGTGCCTGCGGCACCACTCCACCAGGACGTCCAGGGAGGAGCGCACGTCCGCTGCGGGGTGGACGACCACGCCCAGCCGGTAGGTCGCCACTCGCGCATCCTGCCCGACACCGGAGGGCGGCGCCGGGCACGGCCCCGAGCGCACCACCCCCCGGGACGGACGCGGCAGGCCCCGCACGGTGCCGACGGCCGGGGGAGTGCTCCGACGAGAGCCGCCACCCCCGACCCGCTGACGCCGACCTCGTGGCCAGGTGCACCTGAGCGTGGGCGCGGTGACCGCCCTTCCCCGCAGGTGCTGCCCGCCCCAGCCCGGGTGCGGCAGCGCCAGGAGGTCGAGACCGACTCCCTGCTGGGCACGACCCCACCGCGTCCTCGCCGCCGCCGGCAGGGCCCCTCCTGACGGCGGCGGCTCTGTCACCAGCCGAGGGGGCCGTCGTTCCCGGTGGAGGTGGCGGTGGGCCCGTCGGGGCCGGTGCCGGCCATGCGGACGATGACCGCGGCGCCCTGGTCGACGGACTGGACCTGGCTGCTGATGGGGACGAGGTCGATGGCGGTGAAGCCGGGATCGACGGCGTTGATCCACCGCACCACGCTCCACCCGCGCGCCGTGGCGATCCCGCGCAGCTCGGCCAGCAGGGCGTCGGCGGCCCCGGAGCCGCGCGCGGAGGGCTCGACGAACAGGTCGTCGAGGTAGCAGCCGGTAGCCGCCGCCAGCGGGCGGGCGAAGGGCCGGTAGTGGGCCAGCCCGGCGACCCGCCCGTGCTCGTCCTCGACGAGCAGGGCCTCGACCTCGTGGTCGGGGTCGCGGACCCAGGCCCACACCACCTGCGCCGTCGTCTCGAACTGCTGAGCCCCGTAGAAGTCGGCGTAGCCCCGGTACAGGTCGCGCAGCGCGCGTGGTCGCCCTCGTTGGGTGGGCGCACCCGCCACCGCGCCGGCCGGTCCTCGGGGGTCGTCACCGGGGCACCGCAGGCGCTCTCGCCACCAGGGCTCCCGGGTGGAGCCGCCACCTGGGCCGGTGCCCGGCAGCGTCAGCCGGGTGAGGCGGTCCCCGCCGACCGGTACGACGTCGACCGCTGCTCCGCCGACCGGGCGGGGCCCGCCGAGGCTCGCCGCGACCACGGGGACCGCCAGCGTCCGGTCCGTGCGCCGGCCGGTCACGGACCATGGCGTCGGGGTGCCGCGGCGGAACCGTCGGACCCTTCCGAGCCACGAGCGGGACCTGTCGGCTGTGCGTCCCGCCAGCCGTTCCCGCAGCGGGACGTCATCGCGACGACGGCGACGTCACCCTGCGCTGGCTCAGCGCGGCGCTAGCGTCCGGCCATGAGCTTGACCGTCGTCATGGTCGCGGACATCCCGACCGGAGCCGAGGCGGGCTTCCAGGCCTACGAGTCCGCCGTGCTCCCCCTCCTCCCGCGTCACGGCGGTCGCCTCGAGCGACGCCTGCGCACGGGCGATGCACTCACCGAGGTGCACATCGTCTCCTTCGCGTCCCAGGAGGGCTTCGACTCGTACCTGGCCGATCCGGAGCGCCAGTCGCACAGGGGGTTGGTGGACGGCCTCGACGTCGTCCAGCGCGTGCTCCTGGTCGACGACGTGCAGACGCCGAGAAGGCCCACCGACGGGCTCGCCGTCGCGGACTGGTGAAGCCGGGGCGGTGGCGGACGGTCACGCTGGACCGAAGCCCTCCGGGTCCTGCACCCGGCCCGGTGGGCCAGGACGAGGCGAAGGATGACGGGGGAGGACCTTCGTGGTCCCGGGGACGGGGCTGGCGCCGCCGTGAAGGAGGTCGATCCGGGTATCGACGATCACCAACGCCGACCGGTGCGACTGCGCAGCGGTGTGCGGGTCCACGTCGGCCGAAGAGGCGGCTGAGGCACTGCCCACGTGCCCCCGTCCATCGCGGTCACCGGCCGGTCAGGGGGGTGGGAGGGTGACGCCGAACCCCCGGAGCGCCACCCGCAGCAGCACCGGGCCCGGCCGGAGGAGGTCGGCCACCCGGGCCGAGGTCAGTGCGTCCAGGTCAGCGATGCGGCGCTCGGCGGCGTCGGTGCCGCGCAGGCGCGCCTCGTGGAGGGCGACGGTGTTGTGCCAGACGCGGCGTCGGGACTCGACGAGGAAGCGTCGGGTGGCGAACCGGTCGACCGGGCCCAGGACCGCGCGCAACCACGTCCGCGGCGTGCCGTGCGACTCCATCTCGCGGCCCTCGGCGCCGACCCGCGAGGCGAGCACCGCGTCCAGTCGCTCATGATCGCGCCGCCGCCGCTCGAGCAGTCCCTGGTCGGCGAAGCTGGCTGGGTCGATGACCTGCACCGTGGCCTGTGGCAGGTCGAAGTTGATGTGGGCGTTCATCCCCAGGAGCACGTGGAGCACCGGTGGCAGGTCCGGGTCGGCGTCGAAGGCGATCCGCCACGGTCGCGGGACCGCGCGCGGCTCCTCCTCCTGGTGGGCGGTCAGCGCGCGCAGGTACAGGTCGGCGAAGGCGACGTCCCACTCCTCGACCCACGGCGCGTCCTCGAAGGTGCCGCGGTCCAGGGAGGCACCGACCGCTCGAGTCGTGCGCAGGTAGGTGCCGAGGAAGAACCGGGCCGGGTCCCCGGCGCGCTCGAGCTCGACGAGCAGCTCCTCCATGCGTCCCACGAGGGCCCGCACCCCGTCGCCCACCAGCGACCTCCTCGATCGGTGCGAACGTCCGGCGGCACATCCGCCACAGGGCCGTCACAGTCGTGTCGGCGACCCTACGACGATCGTCCCTCGCCCTGGCGGCGCCCCGGCCCCCCTGGCAGGTGCTCCTCCTGCCTGACGGGGTCGGTCGAGGAGGACCCGATGGCCGTCAGGCCTCGATGACGAGGGCGCTGGGTCGAACGGACTGTCAGTCGTGGGCGCCCTGACACTGCAGTCGGAGGCTCGCCGTGGGGACGGGGGAGGAGCGGTGCGCGATGCCGAGCGCCGCCTGGCGCTCCTCGACGCCGCGCAGGTCGTTCACGCGCGCGCCACGGACGACGATCGAGCGGGTGTGCTCGCCCGGGCCTGCCGCGCTCACGCGGTCGCCCCGGTCCCCGCGAGGTGCCGGCTCTCCTCGGCGGCGCGCGCGTCGGGGGAGGCGGTGGTGCGGGGGAGCAGCAGCATGAGGCCGGCGGCCAGCAGGTACAGGGCGACCCCGGCGGGGAGCACGGCCGCGAAGGCCCGGGCGTGGGCCTCCAGCGTCGGGGCACCGCCGGCGGTGGCGTCCAGGGCGGCGAAGAAGACGCTGCCGAGGACGGCGACGCCGGCGGCGCCACCGACCTGGACGACCGTGGACAGCGCCCCGCCCGCCGCGCCGGCGTCCCGGCCCGGCACCCCGGCCAGGACGACGTCGACGAGGATCGGCGCGGCGAGCCCGAGCCCCAGCCCGCCGACGAGCAGCGCTGCGGCGAGGGGCCAGTAGCCGGGGTCCTGGCCGCCGCGCACCGCCAGCCACACCAGGGCCTGGGACGTCGCCAGCAGCAGCGACCCGGTCACCAGCAGGGCCCGGCCCGCCCGCGCAGCCAGGGCCACGCCCAGCCCGGACGTGAGGAGGGAGCCGAGCGCGTAGGGCAGGAAGACCAGGCCGGTCTGCCACGCGGTGCGCCCGGTGCCGGCCTGGAGGTAGATCGACAGGGTGAGGAAGAACGCCCCGATCGCGCCGAACAGGCACAGCGAGGCCGCCAGGCCGGCGCTGACGCTGCGGAGGCGCAGCAGCGCGGGGTCGAGCACCGGCTGCCCGCCGCGTCGGGCCAGGGAGCGCTCGTGGGCCACGAACGCCGCCAGCACCAGCGCGCCGGCCGCGATGACGGCGAGCGACCACCACGGCCAGCCCCACTCACGGCCCTGCACCAGGGGCAGCAGCACCAGGAGCACGCCCAGGGCCGACAGCGCCGCACCCGGCAGGTCCAGGCCCGCCGGGCGCCGGCTGGTGGCCGCCGGCAGCACCCGCGTCCCGACCACCAGCGCGAGCGCCGCGACGGGCAGGTTCACCCAGAAGATCGCCCGCCAGCCCAGCCCGAGCAGGTCGGCGTCGACGAGGAACCCGCCCAGCAGGGGGCCGGCGACCGCCGCGAGGCCCTGCACGGCCCCGTAGGCGCCGAAGGCCCTGGCCCGGCCCGCGGGGTCGAAGGAGGCGCGGATGACGCCGAAGACCTGCGGGACCATCAGCCCGGCGGCCAGGCCCTGCGCCACCCGGGCCCCGATCAGCGCCTGCGGACTGCCCGCCAGCGCGCACGCCGCGGACGCGACCGCGAAGGCGGCCAGGCTGGCCAGGAACACCCGGCGGTGCCCGCGCTCGTCGCCGATCCGGCCGCCCGTGACCAGGCCGGAGCCCAGCGCGAGGACGTACGCGGCCAGCACCCACTGCAGCTGGGACTGGCTGGCCCCGAGGTCGGCGGCGATGGCCGGGGCAGCCACCACGACGATCGTGGCGTCGAGCAGGTCCATGAACGAGGCGGAGAGCACCACCAGGAGGGCGGCACCGGCGACCCGGCCGGTCACCGCGGGGCGCTCCTGGGTGCTGCCGGTGGGGACGACGGGTGGTGTCGAGGAGGTCATGCCCACGACCGTGGCACCGGGTGCGGACACGGGATGTCCGCTGTGCGGAGGAGGATCACGTCCGTGGCCGCGTCGTCCTCCCGCCTGCTGACCCTGCTGTCCCTGCTCGGCGCCCGCGCGACCTGGCCCGGGGAGGAGCTGGCCGACCGGCTCGCGGTCAGCACCCGCACCCTGCGCCGCGACGTCGAGGCCCTGCGCGAGCTCGGCTACCCCGTGCACGCGGTCAAGGGCGCCGACGGTGGCTACCGGCTCGGGGCCGGCGGCAGGCTCCCGCCGTTGGTGCTGGACGACGGGCAGGCCGTCGCTGTCGCGGTCGCCCTGCAGACCGCGCCGAGCAGCGTCGCCGGCATCGACGACGGCGTCGCCCGGGCGCTGACCGCCATCACGCAGGTCATGCCCGCCCCCCTGCGCGCCGAGGTCGAGGCGATGCACCTGACCGCCATCCGCAACGCGTGGGAGTTCGCCGCCCCGCCCATCGACCCGGCCACCCTGAGAGCCGTCGGCTTCGCGGTGCGCGCCAGCCACCTGCTGCGCTTCGACCACCTCACCCCCGACGGACGGCGGCCGGACCCCGGGGACCCCGACTTCGCGCCCCCGCTGCGCGTCGAGCCGCACCACCTGGTGATGTGGGCCGGTCGCTGGTACCTCGTCGCCCGCACGCCCACGGCCTCCGGTCCCGTTCCGGCCAGCGCGCCCGGCGCCAGCGGCCCCACCGCCCCGCCCGGCCCCGGGTGGGCGATCTACCGCGTCGACCGCATCCACCCGCTCGGCCCCACCGGCACCCCGTTCCAGCGCCGCGACCTCACCCCTGCGCAGGCGGCCCGCTACGTGATGACCAGCCACGACCGCGGCGACACCCCCGCCCGCTGGCAGTGCCTGGGGTCAGCCCTGATGGACCTGCCCCCCGAGGTCGTCGCCCGGTGGGCACCGGGCGGCTCCGTCGTCGAGCACGTCAGCCCCACCCAGACCCGCATCACCCTGGGAGCGTGGTCCTGGGCGGGCATCGCCGGGCTGCTGGCCACCTTCGACGCCGACCTCACCGCCGTCGAGCCCGAGGAGCTCAGGGCCGCGTGCCGCACCCTGGCCGAGCGCTACCAGCGGGCCGGCAGCCCGAGAGCCTGACGCAGCCCGGCCAGGGGCCGGCGTCAGTCCCCGCGCTCGCCCGGGTCGCCGCGCCAGCCCCTCGGGTCATCAGCACGGGCGGTCTTCGTGCGTGAGGATGGTGGGAGGCCGTCGCTCCGAGCGACGGCTGGTAGACGCCTGCTCGACCGCGCGACGTCCGTCCCCGACAGGCCGGCGAGTCCCGCTGGCCGTCCGGTCACCGCCAGGAGCAGGTCGGCGGTGCCGCCTCGCAGGCTGCGGGTCGATCACGAGCTGAGGTGCTCGGCGACGGTCAACCCGGCGGGTTCCTGCTGCGGCCTTGGTGGTCCCTGCGGTGCTGGTCGGAGGCTCGGGTGTCCTGGCGCTGTCGGGGATGGCGATCCTGCGGCCACGGCCCTTCTGGCCACGGGGTGGCGGCCACCGTGGGTGCAGGGACCGGTCGGTGCTCTGGTGGCGGGGGCGAGCAGTGGGGTCCTGAGCGTCCTCGCCGCGGCCAGCGGGCCTCCGGCCGCCGGCGGAGCGCACCGAGCCCGCTGCACGGCGCGTCGA